>NZ_JBHVWW010000022.1:56106-108083 GCF_042882025.1 Kitasatospora sp. NPDC058243 | reverse complement strand
GTGCTCTCCGGGTGGGCCGCCGCCGTGTGAGGAGCGGGTGGCTCAGGTGCTGGTGCCGCTCAGGTGCTGGTGCCTCCGGTGCCACCGGTGGCGCCGCCGGGGAGCCCGCCGCCCGGGAGGGACGGCAGCTTGCCCTTGAAGTCGGCGATGCCGTTGACGATGGTGTCCATCAGGCCGACGTCCGGCGCCTTGTCGGCGATGTCGAAGCCGAAGTGCACGGAGATCAGCGACTTGCCGTCGGTGGACGGGAAGACCACCGTCTGCACGTAGCCGTTGTTGCCCTTGGGCGCGTCGACCTTCCAGCGGACCAGGTAGCCGTCCTGGCCGTTGACCTTGACCGCCTCGGACTTCAGCTCCTGGTGCCCGGTGATGGCGCCGTACGAGTCCTTGGCCGCCTTCTCGATGTCGGCCTTGGCGGCCGCCTGGGCGTCGGTGCCGCCGCCGTCGATCCGGCCGGTGGTCACCCCGCCGAGGCTGCACGAGCCGTTGCCGTCCGGACACTGGTACGAGCCGACGACGACCGAGGCGTAGCCGTCGTTGGTGTAGCCGCCCTGCCAGCCGGAGGGGACGGGCAGGGTGAGCCCGTTCACCAGGTCGATCGCGTTGCCGGCGCCGGGCCTGGCCTTGCCGCTGCCGCCGTTCCCGTTCCCGCCGCTCCCGCCGTTTCCACCGGGCCCGCCGTTGCCACCGGTCCCGTTGCTGCCGTCGCCGCTACCGCCGTTGTTGTTCCCGCCGTTGCCGTTGTTGCCGTTCCCGTTCCCGCCGTTCCCGCTGCCGCCGTTCCCGTTGCCGCCGAGGCCCGGGAAGCCGTTCCAGGGGCCGTTCTCGCCGTTCGGCACGGCCTGCCGGGCACTGCGCTGCGGGCGGTTGTCGCTCTGGCCGTCCATCGCCAGGAAGGTGATCCCGGAGCCGGTGCCCAGGCCGAGCAGCGCCGCGACGGTGGCGGCGATCATCATCGGGGACGGCCGGCGCCGGGGCTTGCGCGGCGGCGGTGCCTCGGAGCCGTAGGCGGTGCCGAAGGGCGGCGGCTCCGGGTAGCGGACGGTCGGCCCGCTGTCCAGCACCTCCCCCTGCAGCACCGTGGGCTCGTCGGCCGGCCCCGGCCCCGGAGCCCCGGTCGCCGGGGGCACCGGCTCCGGGGCGTCCGAGGGTGCGGGCCGGGTGCTGGCCGTCCAACCCCTGCCGTCCCACCAGCGCTGCGGCCTCGGGTCGCCGCCGGTGTCCTTCGGGTCCGGGTACCACCCGGCGGGAATCTGCTCGCTCACAACAGAGAATCTAAAGGCACGCGGATAAGCGCGAAATCAGCGCGGCCTCGAATTCCGGTGGTTTTCGATGAGATTACGGTGAGAAGGGGCGCGACGGGCACGCTCAGGACCGTCGGGCACGCCCGGGGCTACAGCGGGGTCACGTAGGCGCCCGAGATGCCGCCGTCCACCAGGAACTCGCTCGCCGTGATGAAGGACGAGTCGTCGCTCGCCAGGAAGGCCACCGCGGCGGCGATCTCCTCGGCCCGGGCGAACCGGCCCAGCGGGATGTGCACCAGTCGGCGGGCCGCCCGCTCCGGGTCCGTGGCGAACAGCTCCCGCAGCAGCGGGGTGTCCACCGGCCCCGGCGACAGCGCGTTCACCCGGATCCCCTCCCGGGCGAACTGCACGCCCAGTTCCCGGGACATCGCCAGCACCCCGCCCTTGGAGGCGGTGTACGAGATCTGCGAGGTGGCCGCGCCCATCCGGGCCACGAAGCTGGCCGTGTTGATGATCGAGCCCCGCCCGTGCCGCCGCATGTACGGCAGCGCGGCCTTGCAGCACAGGTACACCGAGGTCAGGTTGACCTCCTGGACCTTGCGCCAGGCGTCCAGGCCGGTGGTCAGGATCGAGTCGTCCTCCGGCGGCGAGATGCCCGCGTTGTTGAACGCGACGTCCACGCTCCCGTACGTCTCGTACGCCTCGTCGAACAGCGCCTCGACCATGTACGGGTCGGTGACGTCGGTGTGCACGAACAGGCCGCCGACCTCCTTGGCGGCCGCCCGCCCGGACTGCTCGTCCAGGTCCGCGCAGACCACCTTCGCGCCCTCCGAGGCGAGCCGGCGGGCGGCCGCCAGGCCGATCCCGCTGCCGGCGCCGGTGATCACGGCGGTGCGGCCGACCAGGCGGCGGCACACCGGGGCGTCGTTCTCCGTCATCGGCTGCTACTCCTCGCTGTGGATGAAGACGTTCTTGGTCTCGGTGAAGTGGCGCAGCGCGTCCGGCCCCAGCTCCCGGCCGACCCCGGACTCGCCGTAGCCGCCGAACGGCGTCCAGTACCGCACCGAGGAGTGCGAGTTGACCGACAGGTTGCCCGCCGCGACGCCGCGGGCCAGCCGCAGCGCCCGGCCGAGGTCCCTGGTCCAGATCGAGCCGGACAGGCCGTAGCGGGTGGCGTTGGCCAGCCGCAGCGCGTCCGCCTCGTCGGTGAACGGCAGGACGGCGGCGACCGGGCCGAAGATCTCCTCGGTGACGGCCGGCACCTCCGGGTCGGCCGGCGCGATCACCGTCGGCGGGTACCAGTAGCCGGGCCCGTCCGGCACCGCGCCGCGGGCCAGCACCGGCAGGTCCGGGGTGACGTAGGAGGCGACCCGGCGCACCTGGGCGGCCGAGATCAGCGGGCCCAGCCGGGTCTCCGGGTCCGCCGGGTCGCCGGTGCGCAGCGCCTCGACGGCGGGCAGCAGCAGCGCCAGGAAGTCGTCGTACGCCTCGCGTTGGACCAGGATCCGGCTGCGGGCGCAGCAGTCCTGGCCGCTGTTGTCGGCGAAGGACATCGGGTCCGCGGCGCGGGCCAGGTCGGCGTCGGCGAAGACGATGCTGGGGCTCTTGCCGCCCAGCTCCAGGGTGACCCGCTTGGCCCGGGCCGCGCAGCGGGCGGACACCTCCTTGCCGACCACGGTCGAGCCGGTGAAGACGATCTTGCGGACCGCCGGGTGGTCCACCAGGGCCCGGCCGGTCGTCGTGCCCGGGCCCGGCAGCACCTGGAACAGGCCCTCCGGCAGCCCTGCCGCCAGGGCGAGTTCGGCCAGCCGCAGCGCGGTGAGCGGGGTCGCCTCGGCGGGCTTGAGCAGGACGGCGTTGCCCGCCGCCAGGGCCGGCGCGAAGCCCCAGGCGGCGATCGGCATCGGGAAGTTCCACGGCGCGATCACCCCGACCACGCCGACCGGCTCGTGGAAGGTCACGTCCAGGCCGCCGGCCACCGGGATCTGGCGGCCAGTCAGGCGTTCCACTCCCCCGGCCGCGTACTCCAGCAGGTCCCGGACGTTGCCGGCCTCCCAGCGGGCGTTGCCCACGGTGTGGCCGGCCTCGCGCACCTCCAGTGCGGCCAGTTCCGGCACGTGCACCTCGACCTGGTCGGCGAACCGGCGCAGCAGTCGGGCCCGTTCGCCCGGTGCCAGCGCCGCCCAGGCCGGCTGGGCCTTCGACGCGCGCTGGACCGCCGCGTCCACCTGCCCCGCGGTGGTGTCCGGGACGGTGGCGAGCACCTCGCCGGTGGCGGGATTGCGGACGGTGCTGACGGTGGGGTCGGTGGGGTCGGTGGGGTCGGTCATCGGCCTCACATCCGTTCGAAGGATCGGTAGCGCTCCCAGTCGGTGACGGTGCCGTCGAAGGCGCACTGCTCCACCCGGGCCATGTTCAGGTAGTGCTCGACCACGTCGTCGCCGAAGGCCACCCGGGCCAGCTCGCTGTCGCCCCACAACTCCGCGGCCTCGCGCAGCGAACCGGGCACCCGGGCGTACTCCTCGACGGCGTAGGCGTTGCCCAGGCACGGCGCCGGCAGCTCCAGTTTCCGCTGCAGCCCGTGCAGGCCGGCCGCGATCATCCCGGCCACCGCCAGGTACGGGTTGACGTCCCCGCCCGGCACCCGGTTCTCCATCCGCAGGCCCTGGCCGTGGCCGACCACCCGGTAGGCGCAGGTCCGGTTGTCCCGGCCCCAGGCCACCGCCGTCGGGGCGAACGAGCCCTGGCGGTAGCGCTTGTAGGAGTTGATGTTCGGCGCGTACAGCAGGCTGAACTCGCGCAGCGCCGTCAGCTGGCCGGCCAGGAAGTGCCGCATGGTGTCGGTCATCCGGCCGTCCCGGTCGGCGAAGGCCGGCGCGCCCACCGCGTCCCGCAGCGACAGGTGGATGTGGCAGCTGTTGCCCTCGCGCTCGTTGTACTTGGCCATGAAGGTCAGCGCGCACCCCTGCTGCGCGGCGATCTCCTTCGCGCCCGTCTTGTAGACGCTGTGCTGGTCGCAGGTGGTCAGCGCGTCCGCGTAGCGGAAGGCGATCTCGTGCTGGCCGAGGTTGCACTCGCCCTTGGCCGACTCCACCACCAGCCCGGCGCCCGCCATCTCGTTGCGGATCCGGGACAGCAGCGGCTCGACCCGGGCGGTGCCCAGCATCGAGTAGTCCACGTTGTACAGGTTCGCCGGCGTCAGGCCGCGGTAACCGCCCAGCCAGGCCTGCTCGTAGGTGTCCCGGAACACCAGGAACTCCAGCTCGGTCCCGATGTCGGCCGCCAGCCCGTACTCCGCCAGGCGCGCGATCTGGCGGCGCAGCAGTTGGCGGGGGGCCGCGTCCACCGGGTGGCCGCCGTGCCGGGCCAGGTCCGCGGTCACCTGCGCGGTGCCCGGCTGCCAGGGGGTCAGCCGCAGGGTGCCGAGGTCGGGGCGCATCGCGAAGTCGCCGTAGCCGGTGGCCCAGGAGGAGAAGGCGTAGCCGTCGACGGTGTTCAGGTCGACGTCCACGGCGAGCAGGTAGTCGCAGGCCTCGGCGCCGTGCTCGACCACCTCGTCCAGGAAGAAGCGGGCGGCGAAGCGCTTGCCCTGCAGGCGCCCCTGCATGTCCGTGAACGCCAGCGCCACGGTGTGGACCTCGCCGGTGTCCACCAGCGTGCGCAGTTCGTCCAGGGTCAGCGGCGCCCGGGGCGGCACGCCCGCGGCGGCGTTCTCGGGCATGACGGAACCCTCCACGATCACTCTTCGAGTTCAAGCGGTCACAGCGAACCGTACGGCCTGCGGCGGACGGCGCGGAAGAGGGCGGACAGGTGTGGCGCGCCGACATGCGTGGTTGACGGGGGATCAGGCGGTGCGGGGGGAGAATGCCCGCCATGGATCGCAGGCCTTTCATCGGCGTCAGCACCTACCTGGTCGACGCGAGTTGGAGCAACTGGCAGGGCCGCCGGGTGGCCCTGGTGCCCGAGCGGTACACCGCATACGTCCAGGAGTCCGGCGGGATCGCGGTGCTGCTCCCGCCCGACTCCCCCGACCGCGCACCCGAGGTGCTCGCCCGGCTCGACGCCCTCGTCATCGCGGGCGGGCCCGACATCGACCCCGCCTACTACGGTCAGCCCGCCCACCCGCGCACCGAGGTCGACTCCCCCGAACGGGACCGGTGGGAGTCGGCCCTGCTGCGGGCGGCCCTGGCGGCCGGGATGCCGCTGCTGGGGATCTGCCGGGGCATGCAGGTGCTCAACGTCGTCTGCGGCGGGACCCTCGTCCAGCACCTGCCGGACGTCGTGCCGGTGGACGTCCACGGCGGCGCGGACGGCGGCTACGGGACACACCTGGTGCGGCCGGTGCCGGGGACGCTGCTCGGCGGGCTGCTCCCGGAGAGCGAGGTGGAGGTGCCGACCTTCCACCACCAGGCCGTCGACCGGGTCGGGGCGGGCCTGCGGGTCTCGGCCCACGCGCCGGACGGGACGGTCGAGGCGGTCGAGGGCCCGGGGTTCGCCCTGGGCGTGCAGTGGCACCCGGAGCAGGGGGAGGACCTGCGGGTGATGCGGGCCCTGGTGCGGGCGGCCACCGCGGCGCAGTTGGACACCGCGCTGATCGGGTAGCCGGGGCCCGCCCGCCCGGGCGGAACGGACCGCTCAACGGCAACGACAACGGTCACCAGTACAGCCTTTGGATCTTTGTCCGTTCTGCGGTTCACTTCGGGTGCAGGGCGATCGCGCCCCTCCCCTCCCCACCCGTGCGTCCAGAGAGGACTTCGATGGCCGGGCACGAGCATTCCCACACTGATCATGCGCATGACCACAAGCACGCGCACGACCACGGCGGACACCGGCACGGCGGACTCGGCGGCCACGGCGGCCACTCGCACGGTGTCGCCGCCGACGCCGACCGCCGCTGGCTGCTCAGCGCCCTCACGCTCATCGTCGTCTTCATGGCCGGCGAGGTCGTCGTCGGCTTCGCCGCGAAATCACTGGCCCTGATCTCCGACGCGGCGCACATGCTCACCGACGCCGCCTCGATCGTCCTCGCGCTGGTCGCGATGCGCCTCGCCGCCCGCCCGGCCCGCGGCGGCTACACGTACGGCCTCAAGCGCGCCGAGATCCTGTCCGCCCAGGCCAACGGCGTCACCCTGCTGGTGCTGTCCGCCTGGCTGGGCTACGAGGCCGTCACCCGGCTGTTCGAACCGCCGGAGGTCGCCGGCTCGCTGGTGCTGGTCACCGCGCTGATCGGGATCGTCGTCAACCTGGCCGCCGCCTGGTGCATGTCGAAGGCCAACCGCAGCTCGCTCAACGTCGAGGGCGCCTTCCAGCACGTGCTCACCGACCTGTACGCGTTCATCGCCACCGCCGTCGCCGGCGCCGTCATGCTGACCACCGGCTTCGTCCGGGCCGACGCGATCGCCTCGCTGGTCGTGGTCGCGCTGATGCTCAAGGCCGGCATCGGCCTGGTCCGCGACTCCGGGCGGATCTTCCTGGAGGCCGCCCCGGCCGGCATCGACCCGGACGCGGTGGCCGACCGGATGGTCGCCCAGCCGCTGGTCGAGGAGATCCACGACCTGCACATCTGGGAGATCACCTCCAACCAGCCGGCCCTGTCCGCACACATCCTCGTCACCCCCGGCGGCGACTGCCACGCCGTCCGGCGCGAGCTCCAGCGCGGACTGGCCGACGAGTACGGCATCACCCACAGCACGCTCCAGGTCGACCACGTCGGCGAAGACGCGGCCGGCGCCCTGCTCCAGATCGCCGCCCCCGGCGAACAGTCCACCGAACACTGCGCCGACGCGCACGGCCCGGTCCACCGCGCCGGCCCGCACGAGCACTGAAGCCGCCCTCCTGTCGTCGCGGTGCGGCATGATCTGACACGTGACCGCACCGCGACTGATGCTCCTCGACTCCGCCAGCCTGTACTTCCGGGCCTACTACGGCGTGCCGGACACCCTGCGCTCCCCGCAGGGCGAACCGGTCAACGCCGTCCGCGGCCTGCTGGACTTCATCGCCCGGCTGGTCCACGACCACCGCCCCGACCAGCTCGTCGCCTGCATGGACGCCGACTGGCGCCCGCAGTGGCGGGTGGACCTCCTCCCCTCGTACAAGACCCACCGGGTCGCCGAGGCGGCCCAGGACGGCGAGGAGGAGGTGCCGGACACGCTGGCCCCGCAGGTCCCGGTGATCGAACAGGTGCTGGACGCGCTCGGCATCGCCCGCGTCGGCTCCCCCGGCTACGAGGCCGACGACGTGATCGGCACCCTCACCGCCCGCGCCCAGGGGCCCGTACAGATCGTCACCGGCGACCGCGACCTGTTCCAACTGGTCGACGACGCCCGCGAGATCACCGTGCTCTACCCGGTCAAGGGCATGGGCAACCTGCAGATCACCGACGACGCGCTGCTCCTGGAGAAGTACGGCGTGCGCGGCGCCCAGTACGCCGACATGGCCGCCCTGCGCGGGGACCCGAGCGACGGCCTGCCCGGCGTCAAGGGCATCGGCGAGAAGACCGCCGCCCAGCTGATCAACGAGTACGGCGACCTCACCGCGATCCGCGCCGCCGCCCTCGACCTCTCCTCCAAGCTCACCCCGGCCCGCCGCCGCAACCTCGTCGAAGGCGCCGCCTACCTCGACGTCGCCCCCACCGTCGTCCGCGTCGCCCCCGACGCCCCCCTCCCCACCTTCGACCCGGCCCTCCCCCACGAGCCGCTCGACCCGATGACCCTCGAAGACCTCGCCACCCGCTGGGGCCTCGGCACCTCCCTCAAACGCCTCCTGGAATCCCTCGCCACCCGCTGAGCACCACCCGGTGGGGCCTTTCCGCCGCGCCAGGAGAATATTCGCGAATCGGCACTCCCCTCGGGTCGGTCCCCGGGCATCCTGATTCCGCCTGACCGACGGCGAGGGGAGCGGCTGTGAGCCGACGACTGCGGTACATCGGAAGCACCTCAGGGAGCGACGGATGCCCGACGCTCTACGAGGACGTCGACACCGGGGAGGTGCTGGTGCAGGGCGATGTCGTGACCGACCCCGACGAGATCGCCCAACTCCGCAACATCAAGCCCGGCGAAGGGTTCGTGATCGTGCCCCGCGCGCTGCTCGCCGACTTCGCGCCGCGCGACGTGGACCGGGAACGCGTGCTGATCGGCTACGACAAGTTCGAGAACATGTTCAGGACCCTCCAGCACACGGCCTTCCGGCTGGAGACCCGCCGCCGGTACCGCTCCGACGAGCAGACCGAAACCTACCGCCGGTTCGCTGCCGGGATGGCGCCCGGATGGGACCTGGACGACCCCTGGTGCCGCTCGCGCCGCGAACAGGCGGCCCTGGGCAAACGGTTCGAGCGGGTGCGGATCATGGACAACCCGCCCACCCTGGGGCAGCGGTACCTGCTCGACAACGCCGAACGGAACAACGCCGTCGGCGAGGACACCCGGTACCTCTGGCGGGCCGACGCCGAACGCCTGGGTCTTCCGCAGGAGGACGCCTGGCTGTTCGACTCGCGCGTCATCGCCCTGCTGCACTTCGACACCGACGACGACCTGACCGACATCGAACTGATCACCGACCCGGTGCAGGTGGCCCGCGCCTGCCAGGTACGGGACGCTGCCTGGCACTTCGCCACGCCGAGCCGCGAATTCGGCGCTGAGGTACCGTCCGCCATGTGAGCACCGACTTCCAACAAGCACGAATCGCCCTCGGTCTGCGGCTCCGTGAGCTGCGCACCGAGGGCGGTCTCACAGGCAGGCAACTGGCCGACCGTCTGGGCTGGACGCAATCCAAGGTCAGCAAGCTGGAGACCGGCCGACAGACGGCCACCCACGAGGACCTCAAGGCCTGGGCCGAGGGCGTCGGACAACCCCACACAGCGCCCGAACTGTCGGCCAGGCTACGGGCCTTCGAGTCGGGGACCCGCACCTGGCGACGGCAGTTGGCCGCCGGACACAAACCGGTGCAGGACACGCTGACCGCCGAGCACGAGCGTTCACGCGTCATGCGCGCGTGGCAGAATTCCATGATCGTCGGCATGCTCCAGACGGCCGACTACGCCCGGCACATCTTCAGCGCGTACGTCAGCCTCCACCAGTCGCCGCGCGATGTAGAGGACGCCGTTCGAGCCCGCGTCCAGCGACAGGAAAGCCTGTACCGGCCAGGCAAGCGATACCACATCGTCATGTGGGAATCCGCACTACGCGCCCTGGTGTGCCCACCGGCCGTGCTAGCCGCGCAACTTGACCGACTCAGCGGTGTGGTCGGACTGGATACCGTCTCCTTGGGCATCGTGCCGTTCGAAGCCTCACTCGGGTTGCCTCCTGCCAACGGATTTTGGATTCACGACGAACGGCTCGTCATCGTCGAGGACTGGCACGCGGAGCTGTGGTTGGACCAGCCCGACAACGTGACGCTGTACCTGCGTGTGTGGGAGACGCTGGCCGGCGCGGCCGTCTACGGACCGGACGCCCACCGCATCATCACGCGGTGCCGCAGGGCACTCGGTTCTGCCTGAGAATTCCCACGCCCCCAGCTGCCGGAGCTGGAATATTCGAGAATCATGCTCCCGCCGGCGAATCTCGGCCGCTTAACGTCCTGCCGATGGCTCCGATCGGCACGGGAGTTGAGCGATGATCACGAACTCGCAGCGGTTGACGGCTGGTCCACACCTCGGCGTGAGCGTCGATACCGACCAGCAGCACTGGAAGGCGGTCGGCGATGTCCTTGCGTGAAATCGCTCGGCGCGGGCCCGGCCAACCCACCGTTGATGCAGACAAGTGCCCGTCCTGCCAGTGGTTCGACGCCATGGAGCGGGAGGCCTGCAAAGCTCCGGAGAGCGTGGACCGCTCCAAGCTGACGAACGCGCGGGTCCTGCGCCTACGGCACGAGGCATCCGGAGAGTGCCTGAACCCGGATGGTGCCGGGTGCTGAGTGACGCCCCGGGAATCGTCGTCAGCGAACGGGGCTGACGGCCCGGGCGTGCGCGACCAACCCCCCGTACCGCTGACGCAGGGCGGGCCCGAGACCCCCACAGCCGGCCGTTCGGAGTCCGGCCGGTTGCGGGTGCACCACCGCGCGGGGACGGATTCCCCACAAACGTCGAACAGGAAGGCAGCGCCATGAGCGACCTGTACGAGATCGACATCCCGGTCGGATCCGCCACCCACAAAGCCTGCGGTGGGAACCAGGGCGGGGGCGACGACGGCGAGTCGTGCATGACCCTCCGCGAAGTGCCCGGCGTGGCCGGCGGCCTCTGGATCATGGGCGACACCAAGGCCCCCAACCGGGAGCTCCGCTTCACCACGGCGGAGTTGGGCGCGGCGGGCATCGACCCGGCCCGCTTCACCACCACCGCCGCCTGACGCACACCGAACAGGCGGGCCCCGCTCCCAACGCAACTGGGAACGGGGCCCGCTCCTCATCATGGCAGGGCGCTCATGGATCACTGGAACAGGCCCGGCCTGCACTGGCATTGCTACGCCTGGGCAGGCAACAAACGACCGGACGACTCCGAACGACGACCCGCCACAGGGCAGAACGGCGTGAGACCCGAGTGGTCGAGCCCCCTTCCGCCGTTGGAGGTCATGCACTGGCTCGCCAAGTCGACGGCACAGATCAAGCTCACGACGAACGACCCGGCCGAGGCGCTGGAGTGGCTGGGCCAGCAACTCGCCGACTCCCCGGCGCTGGAGACCGACCTTGACCCGACGACCCGGCTGGAACGAGCCCGGACCTCGCTCGACACGTTCCCACACGACGTGGTGTGGACGTACTGGACCCCAGGCCAGCAACTCCGAGCGGTCTCGGCCGTGTCGTGCCCCCGAACCTTCAACCCGACCAACGAGACACCCCCACCGTGCCCGTTGCAGCGCCGCTGACCACAAGAACCCGACTGCCAGCTCCGCAATGGTCGAGCCGATTCCCCCTGCCGAGAGTTCGGGGCGAACGAAATGCGCGACTGGCACATCCCGCACGGCCTACTCCCCGACTCGGTCTGGCGGGTGATGCCGTTCTTCGAGGTCCTCGAAGAACAGCATCGGGCCCTGTGACCTCTGCGTGGGTTTCCGCCGTCGCCGACCCGCTTCAGACAATCGAGGCTGGCGAATTCGACCGCCACGCGCAGTGGGTCCGCCAGGGCGTGAAGCCTTCCGGGAACATCCCGCAGTACCTCGCCGCGGTACTCACCAACTGGCTGAACCAGGACATCACCCTGGCGGCGACGGGGCTCGGGGACGAGCAACCGGACTTGTGTGACTGGGGTTTGGATACGCTGAAAGCCCTGGCGGCTCTCGGACGGATCAGCGTTGACGTGGAACGCAGACAGCTCCTCCGCACGCTCACGTACTCGCTCGGGACGCTGAGCATCCCTCCCGACCATTGGTGGGAGCAGATGGCCCGAACGGAGAGTCGCGGCATCACGCAACGCCGTGCCGGTCAGGCCGATGTGGACGCCGTCCGGGAGATGGCAAGGCTGTTCTCCCAGGTCGACCAGCGCCGTGGCGGCGGGCACGGGCGTACGGCGGTCGCGCAGTACCTCCTCACGGATGTCGGAGAGTTCCTCCAAGGAACCTTCTCCTCCGACCTGATTCGGCGGGACATGTTCTCCGCAGCATCCGAACTCGCCTACCTGGCCGGGTGGACGGCGTTCGACAACGGCGAGCACCCCGCCGCCCAGCACTACTACACCGTCGCCGTGAAACTGGCGGCCGAGGCCGACGACCCCGCGATGGCCGGGCACATTCTGCGCGCCATGGCTCACCAAGCGGTCGACCTCCGGAAACCGCACCATGCCGTCAGGGTCGCCGAGGCATCGATGGCCGGCGACCGGTACCGGCTCGCCGGCCCTCGCGAACGGTCCCTGCTCGGCGTCGTCCATGCACGTACCCTGGCCTCTGCGGGGCGCACTGCTGAGGCGAACGCCGCGCTGCTCCAGGCCGAACGCGATCTGTCGGCAGCCTCGCCCGGTGACGACGAACCACCCCGGGTGTTCTTCTTCGGCGAGGCTTCCTTGGCGCACGAGACCGCGTCGGCGCTCCGCGACCTCGGCGACCTGGAAGGCGCAGCGAAGGAGTTCGAGCGCAGCGTCGCGACCCGTAAGGCTTCCACGTTCACCAGGACCCACGCGGTCACCCTCGGCCACCTGGGCCTCGTGAAGGCCGGGCAGCACTCCATCGAGGAAGCCTGCACGATCTGGTCCCGGTCGCTCGACGCCATGCAGACCGTCCGCTCCGCCCGCACCCGCGAGGTCGCTCTACAAATTCGCAGTGCGCTTTCGCCCTATCGCGGACGGAAGGTGCAGCACATCGACGCCGTCGACAGGCGCGCCGCCGACTATCTGGCAGCCACCATCTGACCCGCCGTTCTGGCGCGGTCCGTTCTCAGGAGGGGAAACACGTGGGTGACGTCTTCAGCGTGGAAGCACTGGGCCATGTTGTGGGAGGCCGTACGGAACCGACCGACGACCGCTGGGGAGGGACCCGCGCCATCATCCGGCTGGACGGCGACAGGTTTCCGCCCGACGCGACGAAGGGACTGGAGGAGTTCTCCCACCTCGACGTGATCTTCCGGTTCCACAGGACCGACCCGGCCGATCTGAACTTCGGTGCCCGCCGCCCCCGGGACAACCCGGACTGGCCCGAGGTCGGCGTGTTCGGCCACCGGAACATGCGGCGCATCAACTGGCTCGGGTCCTCCCGCTGCCGCCTCCTCAAGGTCGACGGCCTGGACCTGCACGTCGAGGACCTGGACGCCATCGACGGCACCCCGGTCCTCGAAGTGAAGCCCTGGTTCGAGGAGTTCGGACCGCGCGGAGAAGTGCGCCAGCCCACGTGGACCACGGAGATGCTCCGCGACTACTTCGCCCCGGCGCCTCCCACGCCCTGACCATCGGCATCGCCTCGCCCGTTTCGGCTGCCCCTTCTCCACGAGAAGTCGACCTGATCGACTTCTCGTGCAGCCGCTCACAATTCCGGTGCCGCTCCGGCCCGCCGAAGCCGCACGGGGGTGGGGGGTAGGAAGCCGCCGGGTACGCCAGGGGCCCGCACGTTCGGGGTGAACGGGCGGGCCCCTGGCGTTCGGCGGTCAGCCCACCGAGGAGTAGGCGATGATGCCGCGGCGCAGGCCGTCGACGGCCTTGCGGGCCGTCCGGCGCAGTTCGGCGTCCTCGCCGGCCGCGTCCTGGATCTGGCCGAGGACGTCGATCAGTTGCTTGGTCCAGCGGACGAAGTCGCCGGCCGGCATGTCGGCGTCGCGCAACACCTGGTCCAGGCTGTGGCCGAGGGCCCAGCGGTGGGCGGCCCAGGCGAAGCCGAGGTCGGGCTCGCGCTGGCCGACGCCCTCGGCGGTGTTGATCCGGTGCTGCTCCTCCAGGGCGTCCAGGTGGCCCCAGATCCGGACCATCTGGCCGAGCGCCTCCTTGGCCCCGCCCTCCGGCACCCGGGGGGCGGTGGCGTCGTCGGACTGGCGCGCCTCGTAGACCAGCGCCGAGGCGCAGGCGGCGAGTTCGGCGGCGTCCAGGCCGCTCCAGACGCCTTCGCGGATGCACTCGGAGGCGAGCAGGTCGAGTTCGCCGTAGAGCCGGCCGAGGCGCTTGCCGTCGTCGGTGACGGTGTCGCCGCTCAGGTAGCCGAGGTCGGTGAGCAGCCCGCAGACGCGGTCGAAGGTGCGGGCGATGGTGTGGGTGCGGGAGCGCATCCGGCGTTCCAGCGCCTCGGTGTCGCGGTGCAGGCGGTGGTAGCGCTCGGCCCAGCGGGCGTGGTCCTCGCGCTCGTCGCAGCCGTGGCAGGGGTGCTGGCGCAGTTCGGTGCGCAGCCGAGTGATCTCCTGGTCGTCGGCGGCGGCCGCGCGGCCCCGGCGGAACCGCTCGGGTTCGAGGTGGCCGGCCTTGGTGCGCAGCGCGGAGGCGAGGTCCCGGCGGGACTGCGGGCTGCGCGGGTTGAAGGACTTGGGGATGCGCACCCGCTCGACGGCGGCGACCGGGTACGGGAAGTCGATCATGGCGAGCCGCTTGACCTGCCGCTCGGCGGTGAGCACCACCGGGCGGGGCCCGTCCTGGAAGTCGGGGTGGCGGCCGACCCGGCCGTTGCGGCTGACCGGCGGCAGGCCCGGGTCGAGGACCAGTGCGAGGCCGGCGAACTTGCCGGTGGGGACGTGGATGACGTCGCCCGGCTTGAGCTGCTCGATCGACTCGACGGCGGCCGCGCGGCGCTGGCCGCTGCCCTCGCGGGCGAGTTCGTTCTCCCGGTCCTTGAGTCGGCGGCGCAGGTCCATGTACGCGTCGAAGTCGCCGAGGTGGCAGGTCATCGACTCGCGGTAGCCCTCCAGCCCCTCTTCGTTGCGCTGGACCTGGCGGGCGATGCCGACCACCGAGCGGTCGGCCTGGAACTGGGCGAAGGAGGTTTCCAGCAGTTCGCGCGAGCGGTGCCGGCCGAACTGGGAGACCAGGTTGACGGCCATGTTGTAGGACGGCCGGAACGAGGACTTGAGCGGGTAGGTGCGGGTGCCGGCCAGGCCGGCCAGCGCCTCCGGGTCGAGGCCGCGCTGCCAGAGCACCACGGCGTGGCCCTCGACGTCGATGCCTCGGCGCCCGGCCCGGCCGGTGAGCTGGGTGTACTCGCCGGGGGTGATGTCGGCGTGGGTCTCGCCGTTCCACTTGACCAGCTTCTCCATGACCACCGAGCGGGCGGGCATGTTGATGCCGAGCGCCAGGGTCTCGGTCGCGAAGACGGCCTTGACCAGGCCCTTCACGAACAGCTCCTCGACCACCTCCTTGAACCGCGGCAGCATCCCGGCGTGGTGGGCGGCGATGCCGCGCTCCAGCCCGTCCAGCCACTCGAAGTAGCCGAGGACGTGCAGGTCCTCGTCGGGGATGTCGGCGCAGCGCTCCTCGACGAAGGCCCGGACGACGGCGCGGTCGGCGTCCTTGTTGAGCCGCAGGCCGGAGCTGAGGCACTGCTGGACGGCGGCCTCGCAGCCGGCCCGGCTGAAGATGAAGGTGATCGCGGGCAGCAGGCCCTCGGCGTCGAGCCGGTCGATGACGTCCACCCGGCCCGGCGTCCAGACCCGGCCGGGGCGCCCGTTGGGCATGCTGCGGCCCCGGCCGCGGCCGAACCGGTCGCGCGGGTTGCGGTCCAGCTCGGAGCGGGCGAGCCGGACCAGCTCGGGGTTGACGGCCTTGCCCGGGTTGCGCGGGCCGTCCTTGGGGCGGCCGTCCCGGTCGGGGTTGGCGAACAGGTCGTACATCCGGTTGCCGGCCATCACGTGCTGCCACAGCGGCACGGGCCTGGTCTCGGAGACGATCACCCGGGTGCCGCCGCGCACGGTGTCCAGCCAGTCGCCGAACTCCTCGGCGTTGGAGACGGTCGCGGAGAGCGAGACGAGGGTGACCGACTCGGGGAGGTGGATGATGACCTCCTCCCAGACGGCGCCGCGGAAGCGGTCGGCGAGGTAGTGCACCTCGTCCATGACGACGTAGCCGAGGCCGTCGAGGGTGCTGGAGCCCGCGTAGAGCATGTTGCGCAGCACCTCGGTGGTCATGACCACCACGGGGGCGTCGCCGTTGACGGTGTTGTCGCCGGTGAGCAGGCCGACCTTGGCGGCGCCGTAGCGCTTGACCAGGTCGCCGTACTTCTGGTTGGACAGCGCCTTGATGGGCGTGGTGTAGAAGCACTTGCGGCCGCCCAGGAGGGCCAGGTGCACGGCGAACTCGCCGACGATGGTCTTGCCCGAGCCGGTGGGCGCGGCGACCAGGACGCCCGAGCCGGCCTCCAGCGCCTCGCAGGCCTCCAGCTGGAAATCGTCCAGCGGGAAGTCGTACAGCTGCTGGAAGCCGTGGAGCGCGGTCGCCTGCTCCTTGGCCCGGCGGCGGCTGGCCGCGTACGCCTCGGCGGGGCTGAGCTCCTGGTCGTCGTGGGGCTGGGGCTCAGGGGTGTTCATCGCCGTCCGGGTGTGGTTGGTGTGATCTCGCATCTCAGCGAGAGGTTACCCGGCGGCACTGACATCGATAGCACCGTTTTTCCGTGCGACTTTCCGTACGGCTTCCGCACGGCTTCCATGGGACGGGATCGGCCGCAGGATCGGCCACTGGATCATTCCGGGATCGCTTCCCTCTCACATCCATAGTTGCAAACATCTTCAAGTGATCAGAGTCCGACCAGCTTCGGACGTCTCCGGTCATCCCCGGTGGACGGCCGCCGGTCTCCCTACCGTCGTTGCCACGGCGGAGCCACCGCCACCAACTCACGGGAGGACACCGACGATGGCGAACCTGGAGACGTCCCTCAAAGAGGCCATGGGGATCGACGGCGCGATCGGCGTCGCCCTGGTCGACTACGGCAGCGGCATGGCGCTCGGCAGCCTCGGCGACGGCGGCGAACTGGACCTCAACGTCGCCGCCGCCGGGAACACCGACGTGGTCCGCGCCAAGATGCGGGCGATGGAGATGCTCAACCTGCACGACAACGAGATCGAGGACATCCTGATCAGCCTCACCAACCAGTACCACCTGGTCCGACCGATCACCACGCCCACCGGGCGCGGCCTCTTCCTCTTCCTGGCGCTCAACCGCGGCCGCTCCAACCTCGCGATGGCCCGCCACCAGCTCAAGCGGATCGAACTCTCGCTGGAGATCTGAGCGGACCGACCCCAGGGAAGGGGGGACTCGTGGCGGTAGCGCTCTACCAGGCCAAGGCCGAGTTCTTCCGGATGCTCGGCCATCCCGTCCGGATCCGGGTGCTGGAACTGCTCCAGGCCGGACCGACGCCCGTCCGCGGGCTGCTCGCCGAGCTGGAGGTCGAACCCTCCAGCCTCTCCCAGCAGCTCGCGGTGCTGCGCCGGTCCGGCATCGTCACCGCCACCCGGGAGGGCAGCACGGTGGTGTACGCGCTGGCCGGCGGCGACGTCGCCGACCTGCTGCGAGCGGCCCGGCGGATCCTCACCGGGCTGCTCGCCGACCAGAACCTGCTGCTCGCCGAGCTGCGGGCCAGCTCCGAACGGGCCGGCTCCGAGCGAGCCGGATCCGACCGAGGCAGCTCCGAGCGGGCCGGCCCGGAGTAGCCGCGTGCGGACCGGGAACCGCCCGGAGCCGGCCCGGAATAACCGCGCGCGCAGGCCGGCCCCCGCGCGCCGGTCAGCCCTTCAGCAGGTCGGCCAGCCCGTCCGCCAGCCGCTCGTACTCCCGCGGCCGGTTGTACAGCTGCGCGCTGACCCGCAGCACCCCGCCGCCGGCCCACGGCCGGATCGCGATCCGGGTGCCGAGCCGCTGCCACACCTCGTCCCGCAGCGGTTTCACGTCCTGCTCCGCCTCGACGCACCCGGCCGGCAGCCGGACGGAGCGCATCCAGACCCCGGGCGTCGCGGGCAGCGGCGACAGGCCGGCCCGCTCGGCGAGCACCCGCTGGCCGTACCCGGCGAGTGCGGCGTTGTGCGCGGCCACCGCCTCGGGGCCGAGCTCGCGCAGCAGCTCGAAGCCGGCCGGGGCGGCGAGCCAGCCCGTGTAGTCGCAGGTGCCGCGCCATTCGACGTTCCACGGGAAGCCCCGGTCGTGCTCCCAGGAGAAGGTCAGCGGGCGCACCCGGTCCACCCACTCCGGGCGGACGGCGAGCACGCCGGTGCCGCGCGGGGCGAAGGCCCACTTGTGCAGGTTGCCGAACCAGAAGTCGGCGTTCGGGTCGGCCGGGGCGGGCAGCATGCCGGGGGCGTGGGCGCCGTCCACGACGGTGGTCACGCCGCGTTCGCGCAGGTCGGCGAGCAGGCCCGGGCCTGCGATCAGGCGGGCGGTGGGCGAGGTGATCTGGTCCAGCACCGCGACGGTGACGCGCTCGTCGACGGCGGCGAGCACCGCCTCCCGGACGGCCTGCTCGTCGGGGGTGTCCAGCGGCAGTTCGACCTCGACCACCTCGGCGCCGGTCTCGGCGGCCCGGCGCTCGGCGGCCCGGGTGACCACGCCGTAACCGTGGTCGGTGACCAGGATCCGGTCGCCGGGCGCGAACGGGATGGTGTCCAGGGCGATCGCGACCGCCTCGGTGACGTTGGAGACCAGGGCGAGCCGGTCCGGGTCGACGGCCAGGTCGGCGGCGATCCTGGTGCGCGCCGCGCCGACCCGGGCAGGCAGGTCGGCGAAGAAGCCGTCCGGGTCCAGCTCGTGTTCGGCGCGCAGCCGCTGCTGCGCGCGCTGCACGGGGACGGGCACCGCGCCGTACGAACCGTGGTTCAGGTGCGCCGCGTCCGGCGAGATGCCGAACAGCCCGTCGGCCGCGGGCAGCGGGGCCGGGGGTTCGACGGTCCACAGGTCCTCGATCACGGCATCCTCCCCATTGTGGTGTGTGACATTTCACATGACAGGGTACTGGTCGGGTGGCGCGCTCCGATACGACGATCGGGCCGTGACCATCACCGACCCCTTCCTGTCGCTCAGCGCCCGCACCGGCCGGTTCACCTTCGGTGCGCCGCGCGCGTTCACCCTCGCCGAGGACGGTACCCGGCTGCTGCTGCTCCGCTCGACCGGTTCCGAGGATCCGGTCGACCGCCTGCACCTGCTCGACGCCGCCACCGGCGAGGAACGACTGGTCGCCGACCCGGCCGTCCTCGCCCCCGGGCGCACCGGCCGCCGCGACGACCTGCCCACCGTCGAACGACGGCTGCGCGAACGCACCCGTCTGGTCGCCGCCGGCATCGGCACGTACGCGGCCACCGCCGACCTCGCGACCGCCGTCCTCGTCCTCGACGGCCGGCTGTTCCGGATCGACACCGCCACCGGCGCCGGCACCGAACTGCCCGTCGCCGGGCCCGCGTTCGACCCCCGGCCGGACGCCGCCGGCGAACGCGTCGCCTACGTCGCCGACGACGCCCTGTACGTCACCCCCGACCTCGAACCGCTCTCCCCCGCCGACGGCGCCCGCTGGGGCGTCGCCGAGTTCGCCGCCGCCGAGGAGCTCGGCCGCTCCCGCGGCCACTGGTGGCGCCCCGACGGCGGCGCGCTGCTGGCCGCCCGGGTGGACGAATCCGCCCTCCCCCGGCGCTACTTCGCCGACCCCGCCCACCCCGACGAGCCCGCCGAGGACTTCGCCTACCCGCAGGCCGGCGGCCCCAACGCGGACGTCCAGCTCTGGGTGCTCGGCCTCGACCGCAGCCGGGTACGGCTCCGCTGGGACGCCGCCGCGTTCCCGTACCTCTGCGCCGCCGCCTGGGCCTCCGACCAGGAGCTGCTGCTCACCGTCGCCGACCGGCTCCAGCAGCACGTCCTGCTGCTGACCGCCGACCCGGCCACCGGCGAGACCCGCGAACTCTCCCGCACCACCGACGAGTTCTGGGTCGACGACCTGCCCGGCACCCCCGCCCGGCTGGCCGACGGCCGACTGCTCACCGCCCACGACACCCCGCAGGCCCGCGGCCTCGCCCTGGACGGCAAGCCGCTGGACACCACCGGGCTCCAGATCCGCCGGGTGGTCGGGCACCTGGACGGCCGGCTGCTCTGCGAGACCGGCCAGGGCGACCCGGCCGACCAGTACGTCCACCTGATCGACCCGGACGGCGGCGCACCCGAACCCGTCACCACCGGCCCCGGCGTGCACTCCGCACTCGCCGCCGGCCGCACCCTGCTGCTCACCACCGCCGACGCCGACGGCATCCGGCGCCGACTGCTGCGCGACGGCTCGTTCGACGCCTCGCCCGACGGCCCCGCGCTGCCGCTCACCGACCTGAGCGCCGCCCTGCCCTACCAGGTGCGGCCACGGCTCGCCCGAGTCACCGAACTCGGCCTGCCCACCGCCGTGGTGTACCCGCGCAACCACGTCCCCGGCCGCCGGCTGCCGGTGCTACTGGACGTCTACGGCGGGCCCGGCTTCCAGGCCGTGGCGGCCGAGCCGCGCCGCTGGCAGCTCCGCCAGTGGTGGGCCGACCAGGGCTACGCCGTCGTCACCACCGACAACCGCGGCACCCCGTTCGTCTCGCCGGAGTTCACCCGGGCGATCTTCCGCCGCTTCTCCCAGGTGGCGCTGGACGACCAGGTGAACGCCCTGCGGGCGCTCGCCGGACAGCACCCCGACCTCGACCTCGACCGGGTCGGCGTGCGCGGCTGGTCGTACGGCGGGTACTTCGCGGCGCTCGCCGTGCTGCGCCGCCCGGACGTCTTCCACGCCGCCTGCGCGGGCGCCCCGCCCACCGACTTCCGGCACTACGACACCGCGTACACCGAGCGCTACCTCGCGCTGCCGCAGGACAACCCGGAGGGCTACGCCGACGACTGCCTGGTCACCGACGCGCCCGGGCTGACCAGGCCGCTGCTGCTGATCCACGGGCTGGCCGACGACAACGTCCACCCCTCGCACACCCTGCTGCTCTCCGAGGCGCTCACCAAGGCCGGCCGCCCGCACAGCGTGCTGCCGCTGCCGGGCGTCACCCACATGACCCCGGGCGGGGTGAACGAGCAGGTCACCCAGGCTGAACTCGCCTTCCTGCGGGCATCCTTGGGCTGATTCGCCGGATTCCGGACAGGGGCGTCGCACCGGTGGTGCGGCGCCCTTCGCCTTGCCCTCGCCTCTTCCACGTGACCCGTGACATGTGAAATATTACCTGCGCTTCACTGAACGATTACTCCACCCCCAAACCCCATCCCCCGGAAAGGACCGGTCAGTTGCGCAGACTGTCCGCCGCTCTTGCGGCCGCGCTCACCACGAGCGCGATAGCCGCCACCCTGCTGGGCACCCCCGCCCAGGCCGCTCCGGCCGCGACCGCCCCCACCACGATCGCCGCCGCCCCTGCGGAGCAGGGCGCCGAAGCCCCGCCCGCACCGCTCGCCCCCCAGGAGCGCGAGCGCCAGGCGCTCCGCACCAAGGCCCTGGAACAGCTCAACCAGGGCGCCGTCGCCAAGACCGCCGGCAAGCGGGCCCCCGCCAAGGTGAAGGTCGGCAACGACTACGTCCAACTGGCGCACCAGCGCACGGACAAGGTCTTCGTGATCCTCGCCCAGTTCGGCGACGAGGTCGACAACACCACCCAGTACAACGGCCAGCCCCGCTACGGCGGCACCCCCGGCCCGCGCCACGACCAGATCCCCAAGCCGGGCAAGGGCGACAACCACACGCTGTGGGAGCCGGACTTCGGCCGCGACTACTACCAGAAGATGTTCTTCGACGACACGCCCGGCACCGTGTCCATGCGCAACTACTACCGCACCCAGTCCTCCGGCCGCTACGACGTCCAGGGCACCGTCAGCGACTGGGTCACCGTCCCGTACAACGAGGCCCGCTACGGCAGCAACAAGGGCCCGCAGGGCTCCGGCGCCTGGACCCAGGGCCAGGAGTTCATCCGGGACGCCGTCAAGGCCTGGTACGACGGCGAGATCGCCAAGGGCCGCAGCGTGGCCGACATCAAGGCGCAGCTCGCCCAGTACGACGTCTACGACCGCTACGACCACACCAAGACCGGCGAGTTCAACCAGCCCGACGGCTACCTCGACAACGTCATCGTGGTGCACGCCGGCGTCGACGAGACCTGGGGCGGCGGCGCCCAGGGGGCCGACGCGCTGTGGGCGCACCGCAGTTGGACCTTCCCCGACGCGACCGGCCGGACCGGCCCGGAGGGCAACAAGATCGGCGGCGCGCCGGTCGGCGACACCGGCCTCTACGTCTACGACTACGTCCAGGCCGGCGAGAACAGCGGCGTCGGCCTGTTCGCCCACGAGTACGGCCACAACCTCGGCCTGCCCGACCTGTACAGCACCAACGGCGGCGACAACAGCGTCAACTTCTGGTCGCTGATGTCCTCCGGCTCCTACCTCGGCAAGGGGCCGAACACCACCGGCGGCTACCCCGGCGACCTCGACGCCTGGAGCAAGCTCCAGTTCGGCTGGCTCGACTACGACGAGGCGCAGGCCGCCACCCGCTCCAGCCACGCCCTCGGGGTGAGCGGCTACAACACCGACCAGGCCCAGGCGCTGCTCGTCCACCTGCCGGACAGCACCACCAGCACCGACCTCGCCGACCCGTACGAGGGCGCCAGGCAGTGGTGGAGCGACACCGGCGACAACCTCGACAACTCCCTCAGCCGGGACGTCGACCTGCGCACCGCCACCGGCCCGGCCGCCCTGGACGCCGCCGCCTGGTACGACACCGAGCAGGACTACGACTTCCTCACCGTCGAGGCCTCCACCGACCAGGGCAAGCACTGGACGGCCCTGGGCGGCACCGTCGACGGCGCGCCGATCGGCAACACCAGCGCAAACACTCCGGGGCTCAGCGGCAGTTCGGGCACCTACCGGAAGCTGCACCTCCCGCTGGACGGCTACCTCGGCCAGCAGGTCCGGCTGCGCTTCCACGCCACCTCCGACGGCAACACCCACGGCCGGGGCGTGCTCGTCGACGCCGTGAAGATCACCGCCGGCGGCACCGAGCTCTTCGCCGACGGCGCCGAGAACGGCGCCAACGGCTGGACCGCCACCGGCTTCACCGTCATCACCGGCCGCACCGCCGTCAAGCAGCACCCGCGCGCCTACCTCGCCGAGAACCGCCGCTACACCGGCTACGGCGCGTTCCTGAAGACCGGCCCGTACAACTTCGGGTACAGCGGCGTCGCGGGCAAGGCCGACGTCGTCGACACCTACCCGTACCAGGAGGGCGTCCTGCTCTGGCTGTGGGACACCGCGTACGGCGACAACAACACCAAGGACCACCCCGGCGGCGGGCTGATCCTGCCGATCGACGCCCACCCGGCGGCGGTCCGCTTCGCCGACGGCACCCTGGTCAACGGGCGGGCGCAGACCTACGACGCGCCGTTCTCGCTCAGGCCGACCACGGCGTTCACGCTGCACAAGGGCGGCGTCGCGGTGCGGATCCCGTCCGAGCCGGCCGTCCCGGTCTTCAACGACCACACCGGCACGTACACCGACCCGGCCCTCCCGCAGCTCGCGGTGAAGGTGCCGGACACCAACACCAGGATCGAGGTCGTCCGGGAGTCCCAGGGCGGGCGGATCACCACCGTCCGGGTCGGCCCGGCCTCGTAGGAACCCCCAGCGAAGGCCCCGGGCCCCCCGACGAAAAGGGGCCCGGGGCCGGCTCATGGGCCTCACCGCGCCCGGAGGACGGTTCACGCCGACCTCCGACGAGGCCGTTCGGCACCGACTCCAGTGGGTAACTGTCCTGCTCAGAAAGGGCAGTAACGCTCTGCGCAGCGACTGGTACGACCACGTCCGGTACGCTGGATCTTCAACAGGACTTGAAGTCAAGAAGTCAAGAAGTCAAGAAGTCGAGGAGCAGGCATGGACACCGCACCGGTCGACCTGCTGAGCGTCGGCGAGGTGGCCCGGCGGGCCGGGATCGCCACCTCGGCGGTGCGCTTCTACGAGGACCAGGGGCTGATCTCCTCCGAGCGGTCGCCGGGCAACCAGCGCCGCTACCGGCGGCACGTGCTGCGCCGGATCTCGCTCATCCTGGTCGCCAAACGGCTCGGCATCCCGCTCTCCGAGGTGGCCGAGGTGTTCACCGGGCTCCCCGAGGACCGGATGCCGGGCAAGCACGACTGGGACCGCATCTCGCGGCGCTGGGCCGAACAACTGCGCTCCCGGCGGGCCGAGTTGGAGCGGCTGGAGGAGGAGCTGACCGGCTGTATCGGCTGCGGCTGCGTGTCGCTGCGCCGCTGCCGGGTGCTCAACCCCGGGGACGAACTGGCCGCCGAGGGGCCCGGCCCGCGTCGGCTGCTGCCGGGCACGGCGAGCGAGGCGGGCGGGCCGTCCGGACCGTGAAAACGGCCGGGCCCTGAGAACGACCGAACCGTGAACACGGTCGGACCATGAGAACGGCCGGACCGTGAACACGGTGGAACCCGGTCGGACGCGGCCCTCGTGAGGTTCCCCGCCGCGCCCGACCGGGCGTCTGCGGCGAGGGATCGCGTCCCTCGCCCGTTGGGTGCCGTACCGCCCGGCGTGGGGGCAACTGGGCGGTACGGCGGCTCTGGTCAGCCGGCCTCAGCCGGCTCATGAAGGCCCTCGAAGGCCAGCGAAGGCCCCCGAAGGCCCGCGAAGGCCTCCGGGAATCAGGCCTCCGGGAAGTGGCAGGCCGCCTCCCGGCCGCCCGGCCCGGCGATCCGCAGCAGCGGACGGTCCGTGCGGCAGATCTCCTGCGCCTTGGGGCAACGCGGGTGGAAGGAACAGCCGGACGGCGGGTTCGCCGGGCTCGGCGGGTCACCGAGCAGCACGATCCGCTCCCGCGCACGTTCAGCCGCCGGGTCGGGCAGCGGAACGGCGGACAGCAGCGCCCTGGTGTACGGGTGCGCCGGGCTGCCGTACACCTCGGCCTTGTCGCCGATCTCGACGATCCGCCCGAGGTACATCACCGCCACCCGGTCGCAGACCCGCTTGACCACCGAGAGGTCGTGCGCGATGAACACGTACGCCAGGCCGAGCTCCTGCTGGAGCCGCTCCATCAGGTTGACCACCTGGGCCTGGATGGAGACGTCGAGCGCGGAGACCGGCTCGTCGGCGATGACCAGCTTCGGCGAGGTGGCGAGCGAGCGGGCGATGCCGATGCGCTGCGCCTGGCCGCCGGAGAACTCGTGCGGGTAGCGGTCGATCTGCTCGGGGATCAGCCCGACCAGTTCCATCAGCTCGCCGGCCCGCCGGCGCGCGTCGGCCGCGCCGAACCCCTGGAGCAGCAGCGGCTCGGAGATGATCCGGGCCACCGTCTGCCGGGGGTTGAGCGAGGAGTACGGGTCCTGGAAGACCATCTGCAGGTGCCGCCGGTGCGGTCGCAGCCGGGCCTGGGAGAGCCCGCCGATCTCGGTGCCGTCGAAGGTGACGGTGCCGGAGGTCGGGTCGAGCAGGCGGACGATCATCCGCCCGGTGGTGGACTTGCCGCAGCCGGATTCGCCGACCAGGCCGAGCGTCTCGCCCTTGCCGACGTCGAAGCTGACGCCGTCGACGGCGCGGACCGGGGCGCCGGGGCGGCCGGTGCGCCCGCGTCGACCGGGGAAGGTCTTCACCAAGTCCCTTACGGACAACAGGGTTTCGGTCATGGCCGGGCTCCTTCCGGCACCAGCGGCAGGTGGCAGGCGGCCTGGTGGCCGGGGGCGAGCGGGCCGAGCTCTGGTCGTTCGGCCAGGCAGCGGGCGTGTTCCTCGGCGGTGGCGGCGTCGGTGCGGGCGCAGCGCGGGGCGAAGGAGCAGCCGGGGGCGGGGGCGATCAGCGACGGCGGGCTGCCGGGGATGGCCCGCAGCGGGGCGTCGTCGGTGTCGTCCAGGCGCGGCAGCGAGTCCAGCAGGCCGCGGGTGTACGGGTGCCCGGGGGCGGCGAACAGCCGGTCCACCGAGGCCTGTTCGGCGGCCCGGCCGCCGTACATGACCAGCACCTCGTGGGCGACCCGGGCGACCACGCCGAGGTCGTGGGTGATCATGACGACGCCGAGGCCGCGCTCCTGCTGGATGCGGGCGATCAGGTCGAGGATCTGCGCCTGGACGGTGACGTCGAGGGCCGTGGTGGGTTCGTCGGCGATCAGCAGTTCGGGCTCGCAGGCGAGGGCCATGGCGATCATGACGCGCTGGCGCATGCCGCCGGAGAACTGGTGCGGGTACTCGTCGACCCGCCGGGCCGGCTCCGGGATGCCGACCTCGGCCAGCATTTCGAGCGCCCGCGCGCGGCCCGCCCTGCGGTTGGCCTTGAAGTGCACCCGGTAGTGCTCGGCGATCTGCTCGCCGACGGTGTAGAAGGGGTGCAGGCTGGACAGCGGGTCCTGGAAGATCATCGCGATCCGGCGGCCCCGGACGGCGCCCAACGCCCGTTCACCGAGCCCGTTGAGCTCCATCCCGTCGAGCCGGATCGAGCCGGTGACGGCGGCGCCGCGGTGCAGGCCCATGACGGCGAGCGAGGTGACGGACTTGCCGCTGCCGGACTCGCCGACCAGGCCGAGGGTCCGCCCGGCCTCGACGGCGAAGGAGATGCCGTCCACCGCCCGGACGACGCCCCGGGGCGTGTCGAAGGAGACCCTGAGGTCGTCGACCTCCAACAGAGTCATCAGTACCTCACTCTCGGGTCGACGTACGCGTAGAGCAGGTCGACCAGCAGGTTCGCGGCGACGATGAAGGAGGCCGCGAGCAGGGTGACGCCGAGGATGACGGGCTGGTCGGAGCGGACCAGCGCGTCGTAGAACAGCCGCCCGACGCCGGGCAGGCCGAAGATGGACTCGGTGATGACGGCGCCGGCCAGCAGGCCGCCGAGGTCCATGCCGAAGATGGTGAGGATCGGCGTCATCCCGGAGCGCAGCCCGTGCTTGACGGCGACGGTGGCGGGCGGCAGGCCCTTGGCCCGGGCGGTGCGGATGTACGGCTCGGCCATCGCCTCGATCATCGAGTTGCGGCTCTGCCGGGCGTACATGGCCGCGTACAGCAGGGCCAGGGCGATCCACGGCAGCAGCAGGTTGGAGGCCCAGGCGACCGGGTCGTCGGTGAACGCGTGGTACGCGGGGTACGGCAGCAGGCCGGCCGTCCGGACGACGCCCCAGATCAGCATGATCGAGGTGAAGTAGACCGGCAGCGACGCGGCGCCGACCGACGCCACCATCAGCGTCCGGTCGGTGAGCCCGCCCTTGCGCAGCGCCGAGGTGACGCCGGCGCCCAGGCCGAGGACCAGCCAGAGCACGGCCGCGCCGATGGCGAGCGAGACGGAGACCGGCAGGCGGTCGGTGAGCAGGTCCCAGACCGGCAGCGAGTACTCGTAGGAGTAGCCGAGGCAGGGGAAGCCGCAGTGGGTGGCGCTGGCGCCGCTGCCGTAGTCGCGCCCGGCGAAGATACCGGTGAGGTAGGTGGCGAACTGCTCCCAGACCGGCTTGTCCAGGCCCATCGCCGCCTTGACCTCGGCGACCCGGTCGGGGCTGCAGGTCTTGCCGCAGGCGGCCACCGCCGGGTCGGAGGGCAGCAGGTAGAAGATGGTGAAGGTGATCGCGCAGACGGCCAGCAGGATGCCGGCCGCGGCGAGCAGTCGGCGCCCGAGGTAGAGGATCACGGCCGGCCTCCTCGGGGGTCGGGGGAGAGGATCACGACCGGCCTCCTCGGGGGTCGAGGATGTCGCGCAGCGCGTCGCCGAGCAGGGTGAAGGCGAGCACGGCGAGGAACAGGAAGACCGTCGGGATCAGGAAGTACGTCGGGTCGGTCTCGTAGTGGACGATGCTCTCGGCGATCATCTGACCCCAGGACGGGGTCGGCGGGCGCACGCCCACGCCGAGGTAGCTGAGCGCGGCCTCGGTGGCGATCATGCCGGGGACGAGCAGCGTGGTGTAGGCGATGATCGGCCCGGAGACGTTCGGCAGGATCTCCCGGGTGAGGATCCGCCAGGAGCGGGCGCCGCCGACCTTGGCCGCGTCGACGTACTCGCGGTGCTTGAGCGAGAGGGTCTGGCCGCGGACCACGCGGGCGATGCCGGGCCAGCCGAACAGGCCGATCACCAGGGTCATCAGCAGGATCCGGTTGACGTCCTTGGCCACCGACATCATCGAGATCATGAAGATCAGGGACGGGAAGGACATGGTGAGGTCCATCAGCCGGGAGAGCACGGCGTCGGTGCGGCCGCCGAAGTAGCCGGCGGCGATGCCGGTCAGGGTGCCGGCGACCACGACCAGCACGGTGGCGGTGAACGCGATCAGCAGCGAGGTCTGGCCGCCGTGCAGGACCCGGGCGAACAGGTCGCGCCCGGTCGCGGGTTCGACGCCCAGCCAGTGCCGGGTGCCGATCCCGCCGAAGTCGCCGATCGGCAGGCCGCCGAGGTAGGGGTCGATCGCGCGTTTGTCGAACTCGTCGGGGGTCCAGCCGCCGAGCGCGCTCAGCGGTCCGGCCAGGGCGGTCAGCAGGACCAGGAGGGCGACCGTGACCAGGCCGAAGCGGGCCGAGCCCCTGGCCCACAGCTGGTCCCAGACCAGCCGCCACGGCCCGCGGCCGGCGGCCTTCGCGGGGCCCGCCGCCGCGACCGGCGCGGCGGCGGGCTCAGTGCGTGTGCTCATCGCGGACGGCCCCTCAGCCCTTGCTCTTCGAGGGGTCCTTGAGGCCGATGGTGGCGAAGTCCCACTGGCCGGTCCAGACCGGGTGGCCGAAGGCGCCGGCCACGTTGGTGCCGGCCAGCAGCGGGCGGCGCAGCCAGAGCAGCGGCACGGTGGGCGCCTTCTTCAGCAGGTCGTCGCTGAGCTGCATCCAGGCCTTGTCGGCCTCGGCGACGTCGCTCATCGCGTTGATCTGGTCGATCCGGTCCGAGGTGGCCTGGTCGCGGAACTGCTCGACGTTGCCCTGGTTGCCCTTCTCCTTGATGGTGCGGCCGTCGAAGACCTGGGGCAGGAAGGTGGCACCCGACGGGTAGTCCGGGCACCAGCCGAGGATGGCGAGGTCGGGCGCGTTCTTGGTGTCGCCGATGGTGTCGTAGTAGACCGACGGGTCGGCGGTGGTGATGGTGACCTGGATGCCGACCTTGGCCAGCGACTGCTGGAGCGCCTCGGCCCGGGTCTTGTCACCGGAGGAGACGGTCAGCGAGACCTTGAGGTCGGTCTTGCCGGCGTCCTTGAGCAGTTGCTTGGCCTTCTCCGGGTCGCCGGTCGGGGCGATCTTCAGGGTGTCCTGCTTGGTGCCGCCGGTCAGCGCGGGCGGCAGGTAGGAGGTGGCCACGTCGGCCGTCGCCGGGCCGCCGAACGCCGTGACCTGGGCGTCCCGGTCCACCGCGTACATCAGGGCCTCGCGCACCTTGGGGTCGTCGAACGGCGCCTTGGAGGTGTTGGGGTAGAGCATGTCGGTGCAGCCCTGCTGCTCGGCGATCAGCCGGCTTTTCACGTCCGGCTTCGGCAGCACCTTGGAGATGGACTCCGGGCGCAGCGTCGCCCACTCGATCGTGGAGGCGTCCTCGCCCTCGCTCGCGATGATCCGGTCGTCGATCTGACCGGCCTTGAGCCCCTCGACGACGACGATCCTGTCCGGGTAGGCCTTGCGGACGGGGTCGGTGGACTGGTCCCAGTTGGTGTTGCGGACCAGCGTCAGCTGCTTGCCGCGGTCGTAGGTCTCGATCTTGTACGGGCCGGAGGAGAACGGGCGCAGGTCGTACTGGGTGCCCTTGTCCTGGGCTTGCGGCACCGGGGCGAAGGTCGGCAGCGTCGCGGTGGAGGAGAACTCGGCGACCGGGCGCTTCAGGTGGAAGACGACGGTCTTCTCGTCCGGGGTCTCGATGCTGGCCAGGTGCTCGCCGTTCAGCGGGCCCTTGTAGTTCTCGCCGCCGGCCAGGTACTGCTGGGCGTAGTCGGGGCCGCCGGTGAGGTCCGGGGCGAAGGAGCGCTCGACGTTGTACTTGACGTCGGCGGACTTGATCGGCGTCCCGTCCTCGTACTTGACGCCGTCCTTGAGGGTGAAGGTCCAGGTCTTCCCGCCGTCGGAGGAGCGGCCGAGGTCGGTGGCGAGGTCGGGGACGAGCTCGCTGCCGGCGGCGCCCGGCTCGGCCTTGAAGGTGACCAGGGTGCGGTAGAGCAGCCGGATGCCGAAGTCCATGTTCGGCATGGTCCAGTTGCGGGCCGGGTCGAGGTGGGCGAAGTCCTGGTTGGACAGGACGGTGAGGGTGCCGCCCTTGACCGGGGTGCCGCCGACGATCGAACCGGACGCCGCCCCCGGGCCCTTGGTGCTGCCCGCCGCCGCGTCGGCGCCGCTGTCGCTCTTGTCGTTCTTGCAGGCCCCGAGGCCGAGGGTGAGGGTCGCCGCGAGGGCCGCCGCGAGGGCGGCGTGGGTGCGCCTGGTCATGTGCAACTCCGCTGTGGGGGGCCTGCCGTGAAGCCCGTGGTCCGCCCCGGGAGGTGATCCGGGACCCGACCGGGAGGCGACCTTCGAGGTCTGGCCGCTCCGCGGTGTGACCCGTAACATAGTAATGTGAAATTGCACTGCACAAGAGGTGACGCCTCCCGTTACCGAGCTGTGTCCGGGCCACACCACCCCCGCCCCTCCTAGGAGTTCACCGGTGACCCACCGCCAGACCGGCCTCAACACCGGGAGCCACGACCTCCCCGTCTCCCCCGCCCTCGACGCCTTCATGGGCACCCGCTGGGCCGCCACCCCCCTCCCCGCCGACCAGCGCGCCCCCGGCCACGACCGCCTCCCCGGCCGCCACGCCCGCCTCTCCGCCGCCTTCCCCGGCGAACGGCTGATCGTCCCCGCCGGCCGGCTCAAGGTCCGCTGCAACGACCTCGACCACCGCTTCCGCCCGCACAGCGCCTACGCCTGGCTCACCGGCCTCACCGGCGAGGACCAGGCCGACCACGTCCTCGTCCTCGAACCGACCGGCCCCCACGGCCACGAGCCGGTCCTGTACCTGCGCCCCCGCTCCCCCCGCGGGGGGCACGCCAACGGCGCCGAGTTCTACCGCGACCGCCGCTACGGCGAGTTCTGGGTCGGCCGCCGCCCCGACCTCGCCGAAGCCGCCGCGCTCACCGGACTGCGCACCGAACACCTCGACGACCTCGACAAACTCCTCACCGGCCCCCAGCCGCCCACCCGCGTCCTCGCCGGCACCGACCCCCTCGTCGACGAAAGCACCGGACGCCCCGGCGCCCACACCGCACGGGACGGCGAACTCGACGCCGTCCTCGCCGAGTTGCGCCTGGTCAAGGACACCTGGGAGATCGACCAGCTACAACTCGCCGTCGACCACACCGTCACCGGCTTCCAGGACGTCGTCCGCGCCCTGCCCACCGCCCTGCGCCACCCCCGCGGCGAACGCTGGATCGAGGGCGTCTTCGACCTGCGCGCCCGCGCCGAGGGCAACGGCACCAGCTACACCACCATCGCCGCCTCCGGCGCCCACGCCTGCGTCCTGCACTGGATCCGCAACGACGGCGCCCTCGACCCGAACTCCCTGCTCCTGCTGGACGCCGGCGTCGAAACCGACACCCTCTACGCCGCCGACATCACCCGCACCCTCCCGCTCAGCGGCACCTTCACCCCCGTCCAACGGCAGGCCTACGACCTCGTCCTCGCCGCCCAGAGCGCCGGCATCGCCGCGCTACGACCCGGCGCCCGCTTCCGCGACTTCCACAACGCCGCCATGCGGGTCATCGCCGAAGGCCTCGCCGACTGGGGCGTCCTGCGCATCCCCGCCGAACAGTCCCTCGCCGAGGACAACGGCCTCCACCGCCGCTACACCCTCTGCGGCAGCGGCCACATGCTCGGCCTCGACTACCACGACTGCGCCAGGGCCCGCGCCGACCGCTACCTCGACGGCACCCTGGAGGCCGGCATGGTCCTCACCGTCGAACCCGGCCTCTACCTCCAGCCCGACGACGAAACCCTCCCCCTCGAACTCCGCGGCCTCGGCATCCGCATCGAGGACGACCTCGTCATCACCCCCGACGGCGCCCACCTCATGTCCCACGCCCTCCCCCGCACCGCCCCCGCCATCGAATCCTGGATGGCGAGCCTGCTGGATTGAACCGTGCGAACCGGGCGGACGATCAAGCCACCTTGATCGTCCGCTCCCCCTGCCGAACGGCCACCTCGACCTCCCCGCCGATCGCGGCGGCGTACGCCCTCAGGTTGTCCAGGCTGTCCACCTGCCCGTGCTCGATCTGCGACACCCGCGCCTGGCTCACGCCCATCAGCGCGGCCACCTCCTTCTGCGTCAGCCCGGCCCCCTTCCGCAGCTCAGCCAGCTCGTACCCACGGATCCGCGCCAGCGTCTCCTGCCGGATCCGCGCCCGCTCAGCCTCCGCCTCCGGCGTCGCCAACGCGGGGTTGAGACGCTGCGCCTCGGCCCACACCTCGGTCCAACTACGGCCTTTCATGCGCGCGCTCCCTCGTCCTTCTCGTTGACGTACTGCTCATAGCGGGCCTCTGCCAGCGGGATGTTGACGTCGTACCACCGGGACCACTCCCCGTTCTTGTCGCCGGCGACCAGGATGATCGCCTCCCGCTCGGTGTCGAAGACGAAGAGCATCCGAATCTCGGACTGCCCGGCCGAGCCGGGCCTGAGTTCCTTGAGGTTGTGCAGTTTGCTCCCCTGGATCCTGTCGACCATCGGGCGCCTGAGCAGCGGCCCTCTCCGGGCGAGCAGCGTGACCGCGTCAGCAATCTGGTTGGCGGTGTCCGGATCCTTGACGCAGATGTCCAGGAACCAGTCGTTCACCGGACCAACTAGTGTGATCTCCCACATGGGGCAAAATTAAGTTGTCCCTTATACGTTACCGCGCGCTTTCCGACCTAATCCACCCCTGCGAGGGACAACACGCCCCGACCTCGCGCGCGCCGGGCGCACTACCCCCGCGCGGACCGCCACAGCTCCGCGATCAGGTCCGCCGCCGGGCCCGTGCGGGTCTTCCGGTGGGCGGTGCCGGCCCAGAGGTGCATGGACTGGAGGTCAGCGCGGCGGGTCGCGGCGGCGCGCAGCGGCTGGGTGAGGTGGTGCACCTCGGGGTAGGCGGGCGGGGCGTACGGGCCGTGGCGGTCGATGAAGGCGTTGCGCAGACCGCGGGCCGGGCGGCCGGTGAAGGCCCGGGTGACGGCCGTCTCCGGGAGTTCGGTGAGCGCCGCCCGGTGCGCGGCCGAGGTCCCGGACTCGTCGGCGCGCAGCAGGGCCGTCCCGAGCTGCACCGCCGCCGCCCCGGCCCGCAGCGCCGCCGCCACCGCCGGTCCGTCGCCCAGCCCGCCGGCCGCGATCAGCGGCAGCGCCGTCACCGCCCGGACGGCGGGCAGCAGCTCCAGCAGCGGGGCGTCGCCGGGCTCGTCCCCGATCCGGTGGGTGGCGCGGTGCCCGCCGGCCTCCGGGCCCTGCACGCACAGCGCGTCCATCCCGACCGCCTCCGCCGCCCGCGCCTCCGCGGGCGTGGTGACGGTGCCGACCTGGAACGACCCGGCCGCGCGGACCGCCGCCGCCTCCTGCGGCGTCGGCAGGCCGAAGGTGTACGAGACCACCGGGACCGGGTCCGCCAGCAGCACGGCGAGCTTGGCCTCCCAGTCGTCCCGGTCCGGCCCGATCTCCTCGGGCAGCACCACGCCCCACCGCTCGGCCTCGGGCCGCAGCCGCTCCCGGTAGGTGGCGACGGCCGCCGGATCGCCGGGCGGGGCCGGGACGAACAGGTTCACGCCGAACGGCCCACCGGTCAACTCCCTGACCAGCGCGACCTGTTCGGCCATCGCGGCGGCGCTCCGGTACCCGGCGGCGAGGAACCCCAGCCCGCCGGCCCGGTTCACCGCCGCCACCAGTTCCGGGGTGGACGCCCCGCCCGCCATCGGCGCGCCGATCACCGGCACGGAAAGTTCATCGAGACGGACGGCCATCGGGGTCCTCCACTCCGGGATACGGTTCGGACCCGGCCCACCCTACGCTCAGCGGATCAGCCCCCGCCCGCGCGCCGCCCGCACCGCCGCCGTCCGCGAGTCCACCGCCAACTTGGTGTAGACGTGCACCAGATGGGACTTCACCGTGGCCTGGCTCAGGTGCAGCCGCTGGCTGATCTGCTGGTTGGTCAGCCCGTCCGCGACCAGCCCCAGCACCTCGGTCTCCCGCGCGCTGAGCGCCGCCGACGGCGTCCGCATCCGTTCCAGCAGCCGGTCGGCGACGCTCGGTGCCAGCGCCGAGCGGCCCGCGGCGGCCGCCCGGACGGCTTGGGCCAGTTCCTCCGGCGGGGCGTCCTTGAGCAGGTAGCCGGTGGCGCCGGCCTCCAGCGCGGGCAGGGTGTCGGCGTCGGTTTCGTAGGTGGTGACGACGAGGACCCGGGGCGCGCCCGGCCGGGCGGTGATCGCGGCGGTCGCCTGGGCGCCGTTCATGGCCGAGCCGGGCCCGAACTGGAGGTCCATCAGCACCACGTCGACCCCGCCCGCCGCGGCCAGTTCGACGGCCCGTTCGGCGGTCGCGGCCTCGGCGGCGATGGTGAAGTCCGGCTCGCCCTCCAGGACGGCCCGCAGCCCGGCCCGCACCACCGGGTGGTCGTCCGCCAGCAGCAGCCGGATCACCGCGCCGCTCCCGCGCCCGCCGTCACTGTGCTCGTTCACGCCCCGGCCTCCCTCGTTCCGCCCGTCGTCACTCCGCCCGTTCACTCCCCGACCTCCGTCACCGGCAGCTGCACCGCGAGCGCCGTGCCCCCGCCGGGCGCCGACTCCACCGTGAAGGTGCCGCCGAGCGCCCGCGCCCGGGCCCGCATCGACGGCAGCCCGAACCCGCCGTCCCCTCCGCTGCGCCCGGCGACCGCCACCGGGTCGAATCCGGCCCCGTCGTCGAACACGTCCAGCGCCACCTCGCCCTCCATGTAGCTGAGCGTCACCTCGGCGTGCGAGGCGTGCGCGTGCCGGACGGTGTTGCCGAGCGCGGACTGCGCGATCCGCAGCAGCGCGACCTCCTGCGGCACCGGCAGCCGTACCGGGTCCCCGGAGACGTGCAGTTTCACCGGCAGGCCGCTGTGCGCCGCCGTGGTGGCGCACAGCCGTTCCAGCGCGACCGGCAGCGGGTCGCCGTCGAGCGCGGGCGGGGTGAGCGCGCGGACGAACCGCCGGGCCTCGTCCAGGTTGTCCTGGGCGGCCTGCCGGGCCTGCTCGACGTACCCGGAGGCGGCCTCGGTGCGTTCCGGCAGGGCCCGCTGGGCGGCCCGCAGCAGCAGCTGGATGGAGCTGAGGCTCTGCGCGAGGGTGTCGTGGATCTCCCGGGCGAGGCGCTCGCGTTCGGCGAGCACCCCGGCGGTGTGGTGGGCGGCCGCGGCGTCGGCGCGGGCGGCGGTGAGTTCGTCGATCAGCCGGCGGCGCTCCTCGCTCTCCCGGTACAGCGCCTGGTAGCCGAGCACGGTGGCGGTGGCGACGGCCGCGCCGAGCGCGGGTCCGATCGCGGCGGGCAGGCTGAAGGTGTGCTGGTGCCAGGACCAGGCGGCGATGGCGGTGGCGGCGGTCAGCCCGACGGCGGCGAGGCCGCCGCGCCGCCCGAGCAGGTGCAGTTCCAGGAAGTACAGCGGGAACGCCAGCCACACCCCGTCCTGGGTGGCGATCAGCACGCCCACCCAGGTGACGCCGAGCAGCGCCAGCCACAGCGCGGCGGCCCGGCGCGAGCGGCGGACGGCGGCCAGCCGGGGGCCGACGGCGTACACGGCGGCCATCGCGGTGGCCGCGGCGGCGACGGGCAGCGGGTCGCCGTCCCGGCCGACGGCGGCGCGGGCGACGGCCAGGGCGAGCAGGCCCGCCACGAGCAGGTGCAGGCAGACCTGGAGGACGCGGGCGACGGGGGTGGTGCGGGATCGTTCGGTCGCCATCCGTCCAGCCTAGGTTCCGGACCGGGCCCCGGCATCAATCAAAAGGTTGAACTCCGCTTCTGCCCTTTGATGCCGAGGATGCAATCCGCGGTGCGATGCCCGCGGGGCCCCTTCTCCGGGACGGTGGAAGCGTCGGAAGCACTCGTTCAGCAGGAAGGCCCACCGTGTTCGTCGCCTGGAGGGATCTGGGGTTCGCCAAGGGGCGGTTCGCCCTGATGGGGACCGTCATCGTGCTGATCACCGTACTGGTCGGTCTGCTGTCCGGACTGACCGCCGGACTCGGCCGGCAGAACATCTCCGCGATCACCGGCCTGCCCGCCGACCACCTGGTGTTCGGTGAGCCCGCCGACGGGCAGAAGCTCTCCTTCACCGACTCCCAGGTCACCCCCGAGCAGTGGCAGGCCTGGGCGGCCGAGCCGGGCGTCACCTCCGCCCAGCCCCTGGGCATCACCACCACCAAGGCCGCCGCCGGCACCCGCACCACCGCGCTGTCCGCCTTCGGCGTCCCGGACGGCTCCGCGCTGGCCCCGCAGGGCGCCCGGATCGCCCCCGGCCAGGCCGTCCTGTCGAAGACCGCCGCCAAGAACCTGGGCGACCTCGCCCCCGGCGCCGACCTCACCCTGGCCGGCCACCGCCTCCGGGTCGCGGCCGTCGACGGCGACGCCGCGTACAGCCACACCCCGGTGATCTGGACCAGCCTCACCGACTGGCAGCAGGCCGCCCCCGGCGGCGCCGGCCACGCGACCGTCATCGCGCTCACCACCGCCAAGGGCGCCGACCTGCACGGCGCCGACGCCCGCCACGGCACCGAGACCCGCACCCGCGACGACGCCCTCGCCGCGATCGGCTCCTACACCTCCGAGAACGGCTCGCTCCAGCTGATGCGCGGCTTCCTGTTCGCCATCTCGGCCCTGGTGATCGGCGCCTTCTTCACCGTCTGGACGATCCAGCGCAGCGGCGACGTCGCGGTACTCAAGGCCCTCGGCGCCTCCACCCGCTACCTGCTGCGCGACGCCCTCGGCCAGGCCGTCCTGCTGCTGGTGCTCGGCACCGCCGCCGGCACCGCGCTCGCCCTGGGCGCCGGCGCGCTGATCGGCTCCGCCGTCCCCTTCGTCCTCGACGCCCCGACCCTGCTGCTGCCCGCCGCCGTCATGATCGCGCTCGGCGCGGTCGGCGCCGCCCTGTCCATCCGCCGGATCACCTCCGTCGACCCGCTGACCGCCCTGGGGAGTGCCCGATGAGCCTGACCCTCGACCGCATCACCCTCACCTACCCGGACGGCGACGGCCGGCTCACGGCGCTGGACGACGTGTCGCTGACCGTCCCCAAGGGCTCGATCACGGCCGTCGTCGGCCCGTCCGGCTCCGGCAAGTCCAGCCTGCTGGCGGTCGCCGCCACCCTGATCACCCCGGACACCGGCCAGGTCGTGGTGGACGGCACCGACACCACCGGCCTCGGCCGCGCCGAACTGACCGCGCTGCGCCGCACCCGGATCGGCATCGTCTTCCAGCAGGCCAACCTGCTGCCCTCGCTCACCGCCGTCGAACAGCTCCAGGTGATGGCCCACCTGGACGGCCGCTCCCCGCGCACCGCCCTCCCCCGGGCCCTGGACCTGCTGGCCGCCGTCGGCCTGCGCGACCAGGCCGCCCGCCGCCCGCACCAGCTCTCCGGCGGTCAGCGCCAGCGCGTCAACATCGCCCGCGCGCTGATGAACGACCCCACCGTCCTGCTGATCGACGAACCCACCAGCGCCCTCGACCACGAACGCGGCGCCGCCGTCCTCGACCTCATCACCGACCTCACCCACCGCCGCGCCACCGCCACCGTCCTGGTCACCCACGACCGCACCCACCTGACGGCCGTCGACCAGATCGCCGAAGTCCACGACGGCCGCCTGACAGTGCCGGCAGCGGCCTGAGCTACTTCTTCGCCGCCAGCACGTCGTCCACCGACAACGTCACCGACGCCCCGATCGACTCCGGCAGGGTGAACGACTGCCCCGGATGGTGGACGGCGTGCACGCGGTACTCGCCCTCCTGTGGGTCAGTGAGCACCATGACCCGCTGGTTCGTCCGGTCCACGATCACGTAGACGGGTACTCCAGCGGCGGCATAGACGAAGGGCTTCCGCTTCAGGTCGTCGCTGATGTTGGACGACGTGACCTCCAACACGAGCCGGAAGACCGCCGGGTCGTAACAGTTGTACTCGATCAAGTGGTCATCGATGTCGGCATCGACGATCGCCAGGTCGGGAACGGCGTAGTCCGACGGCCCATCCGGCAGCCAGATGCCAACGCCCTGAATGACGTCGACCTCATCCCCGTCGAGGCCGGCGGCGAACAGCGCACGCATGAGGCGACTCAGCGACTTGCCGTGCGAAGCATTCGGAGGCGGCGTCACGGTGATCTGGCTCCCGACGATCTCGACCCGGTGCCCGGCGAACTGGTTGGAGATCAGCTCGGCGACTTCGAGCAGCGTCGGCTGCTCGATGGGCTCTTCCACTGCTGCGGCGGACATGGATTTCCTCCTGGCTGCCGATGTCGAGAACATCATCGTAGGGCGCGAACACATTCCGCCGCCCGATCCCCAGTCTTCACCCGAACGGGCGGTTTAGCCCCGGCTGCCCCTACCGCGCCCGCAGCTTCAGCGCCGGGCGGGCCTCCTCCGCCGCCTCGTCCTGCCCCGCCCACAGCGAGCGGACGTGGCTGAGGTGGCGGGTCATGCAGGCCTCGGCCGCCTCGGCGTCGCCGGCCAGCATGAGGTCGAGCAGTTCCAGGTGCTCCTCCGCCGAGGAGGTCAGCTCGCCGCGCTCGTCGAGCCGGTTGAGGCCGTACAGCCGCGAGCGCTTCCGCAGGTCGCTGACGACGTCGACCAGCCGGGCGTTGCCGGCCAGCCCCAGCAGGTCCAGGTGGAACTGCCGGTCGGCCTCCAGGTACCCGATGAGGTCGTGCTTGCGCGCGGCCGCGACGATCTCCTCGGCCTGCGGGCGCAGCCGCTCCAGCTGCTCCTTGGTCGCCGTGCGCGTCACCCGGCCGACGGTGGGGACCTCGATCAGGGCGCGGATCTCGGTGTAGTCGTCGAGGTCACGCTCGGTGAGCTCGGTGACCCGGAAGCCCTTGTTGCGGACGGCCTCGACGAGGCCTTCGCGGGCGAGGTCGAGCATGGCCTCGCGGACGGGGGTGGCGGAGACGCCGAAGTCGGCGGCGAGCGCGGGTGCGGAGTAGACGACGCCGGGGCGCAGTTCGCCGGAGATCAGGGCCGCCCGGAGCGCGTGGGCGACCTGGTCGCGAAGCCGCTCCTGTACGGAGATCAGGGTGCGGGGTTTGAGGTCGGCCATGGTGTTCCTCCGGGTGGGTGCAGAACACCAGCGTACAATGTCACGTTACGTTGAGTGCGCAACATTTCGCGATTCGGACACCCACCCGGACAGCCGGCCCCGCCCCCTCGGCGGCTGAGCGCCCCTGGCAGCCGGGAGCGCCCGGCGCCTACCCCCGCCGGTACACCTCCGCCGCGACCGCCAGGTCCTCCCACGCCATGCCGACGCTCTTGAAGAACCGCGGCCGCCCCGCCGGCACCAGCGCGTCGCCGCGCACCAGCTCGGCCAGGTTCCACAGCTGCCGGCCGGATACCCCCGCCATGATCAGGTCGCCGGCCTCGCGCGCCGCCACCGTCCGCGCCTCCACGTACAGTTCGGCCCGCCCGACCAGCACCTCGTCCACCTCCCGCGCGTCGGGCTCGTGCGAGCCGACGGCCGCGACGGCGGCGTGCTCGGGCACCAGGGCGCCGTCGAACAGCGGCGTGCGCGCGGTGGTGCAGCAGACCACCAGGTCCGCTTCGGCGACGGCCTCCGGCCCGCCGACCCCGGCCGCCAGCCCGAGGCCGCGCCCGTACGCGGCGAGGGCCCCGGCCCGTCCGGCGTCCCGCGCCACCACGGTGAGCTTGGTCAGCGGCCGGACGGCCAGCAGCGCGTCCAGGTGCCCGTACGCCTGCGGCCCGGAGCCGAACAGCACCAGGTGTTCGGCGTCCGGCGCGGCCAGCCGGCGCAGCGCGACGGCGGTGACGGCGGGTGTGCGCAGCGCGGTGAGCGCGGCGCCGTCGAGCAGGGCGAGCGGTTGCAGGGTGGGCCCGTCGAGCAGCAGGTAGCTGCCGGTGATCCGGGGCAGGCCCCGGCCGGGGTTGGCGGGCGCGACCCCGGCGATCTTCACCCCGGCGTACGGGCCGGCGGCGGCCGGCATCATCAGCAGTTCGCCGGCCGGGACGGGGACGGCCGAGCGGGCCGGTGCCGGCTCCGGGTCGAACCCGTCGAGCAGCACCCGCTCGATCGCCGCCACCGCGGCCGCGGGGCCGACCCCGCCAACGCCCGGCACGGCGTACTGGAGCGGCTCAGCCGCCGTACCGGGCGGCACAAGAGGCGGCACATGAGACGACGCATGAGGCGGCGCAGCAGGGTCCGCAGGCGGGTTCGCAGGAGCGGTCACAGCAGGAACCCCGCCCCCAGGTCGTCGTCCGGTTCCAGGACGAACGCGTGCTCGCCGGTGCGGTGGGCGCTGCCGGTGACCTCGGTGACGACGCCGCCGTCCAGCGGGTCGCCGCCGGGCAGGACGCGGCCGGTGAAGACCGTCCCGATGACGGATTCGTGCCGCAGTTCCTCCCCCGGCGCGAGCCGGCCCTCGGCGGCGAGGACGGCGAGCCGGGCGGAGGTCCCGGAGCCGCAGGGCGAGCGGTCGATCTGCCCGTCCGCGAAGACGGTGACGTTCCGTTGGTTCAACACGCCGTCCTCCGAGACGAGTTCGTCGAACAGGATGACCCCGTACACGCCCGACAGCAGCGGGTCGCTCGGGTGCGCCACCGCCGCCGCGCCGGCCAGCAGCTCCCTGATCTCCCGCCCGGCGGCGGTGAGTTCGGGCAGCTGCGCGGGCTCGACCGCGAGGCCGAGGGCGGCCGCCGGCACGGAGGCGTAGCAGGCGCCCGCGTGCGCCACCGCGACCTCCACGGCGCCCCGCGAAGTGGCCAGCGGCAACTTCAGGGCGGCGACCCGGGTGGGCACGTTGCGGAAGGTGACGCCGGTGGTCCGCCCGCCGGCCCGGTGCACCAGCGCGGTGACCCGGCCGGACGGCACGTCGATCCGCACCCGGGCCACGCCGTCGGCGGGGGCCGCGACCCGCCCGGAGTCCACCGCCCAGGCGCCGAGCGCGATGGTGCCGTGCCCGCAGGCCGTCGAGTAGCCGTCCTTGTGCCAGAACAGCACCCCGAAGTGCGCCTCGTCGTCGTCCGGCGGCACCAGGAACCCGCCGTACATCCCGGCGTGGCCGCGCGGTTCGCGGCTGAGCAGCTGCCGGGCGTCGTCCAGCGCGCTCGGCCGGGGCGCGGTCGCGCTGCCGCCGGCGCCGAGTGCGATGGCCCGCCGTTCGGCGACACTGTCGCCGGGGATCGCGGGCACGCCGTCCAGCACGATCCGGAACGGCTCACCGGCCGCGTGGTAGTCGACGGTGCGGACGAGCATCAGGCGCCCCCGCCCGGCAGCAGGCTGACCGTGCGGCTGACGGTGTAGAAGTCCAGCGCCGCCTGGCCCTGTTCGCGCTCGCCGTGGGCGGCGCCCTTGGCGCCGCCGAACGGCAGGTGGAAGTCGACGCCGCTGGACGGCGCGTTGACCCGGATCATGCCCGCGTCCAGCCGGTCGGCGGCGGCGAGCGCCACGTCCAGGCTGCGGGTGTGCACGGAGGTGGAGAGGCTGTGCGGGGTGTCGTTGGCGAGCGTGATCGCCTCGTCGAGGTCGGCGGCGGCGTGCAGCAGCGCGATCGGGCCGAAGAACTCCTCGCGGGCCAGCGGGTGTTCGGCCGGCACGTCGGTGAGCAGGGCCGGTTCGAGGTACCAGCCGTCCCGCTCGGGTGCCCGGCCGCCGGTGAGCAGGGTGGCCCCGGCGGCGACGGCCGAGTCGACGGCGGCCGTCAGCCGGTCCCGGGCGGCGGCGTTGATGACCGGCCCGCAGGCCGTGTCGTCGACCAGTTCCAGCGCCTTGACCAGGGCGTCGCGCAGCGGCTCGTACGCGGCGCCGACCGCGATCACCCGGCTGGTGGCGGTGCACTTCTGCCCCGCGTACCCGGCGATGGCGGCGGCGAGGTGGGCGGCGGCCTGCGCGAGGTCGGCGTCCGGCAGCACCAGCGCGGCGTTCAGCCCGCCGAGTTCGGCCTGCACCGGGACGCCGCGCTCGGTGGCGGCCCGCACCACGGCCCGGCCGACGCCGGTCGAGCCGGTGAAGGAGACCACGTCGGCCGTGTCGACCAGCGCCGCGCCTTCCTCGGCGCCGCCCGGCAGCACGGTGAACACGTCCTCCGGCAGCCCGGCCCCGGCGGCCAGTTCGGCCAGCCGCAGCGCGCAGGCGGTCGCCTCGGGCGCCGGCTTGAGCACCGCGGTGTTGCCGACCGCCAGCGCCGGCGCGGCCTTCCAGGTGGGGATCGCCAGCGGGAAGTTCCACGGCGCGATCAGCCCGGCGACGCCGTACGGGCGGCGCCGGGTGAGCAGCAGCCCGGGCCCGGCGGCGGTCTCGTGCACCGCCCCGGACGGCGCGAACGGCGCCTGCGCGTAGTAGCGCCAGATCGCCGCGGTTCGGGCGACTTCGCCGCGTGCCTCGGCGAGCGGCTTGCCGACCTCGCGCACGATCAGCCCGGCCAGTTCGTCCGCGTGCGCCTCGACCGCTTCGGCGATCCGGCCGAGCGCCGCCGACCGGGCGCCCGCGCCGGCCGCGAGCCAGCCGGGCTGGGCGGCCCGGGCCCGGGCGACGGCGGCCCGGACGGCTTCGGCGCCGGGTTCCTCGACGGCGACGACGAGGTCCGCGGGGTCGGCGGGGTTGTACGAGGTGATGGTCACGACCAGCAGCCCTTCGAAGGTGGTTCAGCGGACGTCTGAGCGGGCCCCTCCCCCGAGGCCGGCTCCTCTTTCAAACGGCTTCAAACAGCTTCAAACCGCTTCAGACAGCTCTACAGCAGGAACCCGGCCGGGAACGGGTCACGCGGGTCGAGGAAGTACTGGGCGGTGCCGGTGACCCAGGCCCGCCCGGTGACGGTGGGCACCACGGCTGGCCGCCCGGCCACCTCGGTCTCCTCGACCAGGCGCCCGATGAAGGTCGTCCCGATGAAGGAGTCGTTGCGGAAGTCGCGCCCCAGCGGCAGTTCGCCGCGTGCGTGCAACTGCGCCATCCGGGCCGAGGTGCCGGTGCCGCAGGGCGAGCGGTCGAACCAGCCGGGGTGGATGGCCATCGCGTGCCGGGAGTGTTCGGCGGTGGAGCCGGGGGCGAGCAGCTGGACGTGGTGGCAGCCGTGGATGGACGGGTCCTCCGGGTGCACCGGGCGGTCGGGGCTCGCGTTGATGGCGGCCATCAGGGCCAGTCCGGCCTCCAGGATGTCCTGCTTGCGCTCGCGCTCGAAGGGCAGCCCGAACTCGGCGAGCGGCAGGATGGCGTAGAAGTTGCCGCCGTACGCCAGGTCGTAGCCGATCGTGCCGTACCCGGGCACCTCGATCTTGGCGTCCAGCGCGGCCGAGTATGACGGCACGTTGCGGATGGTCACCGCGGTGGCGGCGCCGTCCTCGACCCGCACCTCGGCGATCACCAGTCCGGCGGGCGTGTCCAGCCGCACCGTGGTGACCGGCTCGACCACCGGCACCATGCCGGTCTCGACCAGCACGGTGGCGACGCCGATGGTGCCGTGGCCGCACATCGGCAGCAGGCCGGAGACCTCGATGTAGAGCACGCCGAAGTCGGCGTCGGGCCGGGTCGGCGGCTGGAGGATGGCGCCGCTCATCGCTGCGTGGCCGCGCGGCTCGTACATCAGCAGGGTGCGGAAGTGGTCCAGGTGCTGCTGGAAGTGCACCCGGCGCTCGGCCATGGTGGCGCCGGGGATGACGCCGAAGCCGCCGGTGATGACCCGGGTCGGCATGCCCTCGGTGTGCGAGTCGACGGCGTGGAACACGTGACGGCTGCGCATGGCTCTGACGACTCCCGTCGGAGTGGGCGTACGGAGGTGGTGACCGTACGCCGGATCGGGTGGGTGGGGCCGGGCCGGCTGCCCCCTCAGCCGGCCCTGGTGACGAGGTCTCCCGGTTAGGCCAGGCCCTCGGCCAGCGCCTTCTCGGTGGCCGCGCGGACGGCCGCCTCGATGTCCGGGGTCAGCGGCTGGCGCGGCGGGCGGACGGGGCCGCCGGGGCGCCCGGCGATGTCCATGGACAGCTTGATGGCCTGGACGAACTCGGTCTTGGAGTCCCAGCGCAGCAGCGAGTGCAGCGACTTGTACAGCGGCAGCGCGGTGTCCAGCTCGTGCGCCACGGCGGCCCGGTACAGCGCGACGCTGGCCTCCGGCAGGGCGTTCGGGTAGCCGGCGATCCAGCCGACCGCGCCGGCCAGCGCCAGTTCCAGCAGCACGTCGTCGGCGCCGATCAGCAGGTCCAGCCCGGGGGCCAGTTCGGCGATCTCGTAGGCCCGGCGGACGTCGCCGCTGAACTCCTTGACCGCGACGATCGAGCCCTCGCCGTGCAGTTGGGCGAGCAGCGCGGGGACGAGGTCGACCTTGGTGTCGATCGGGTTGTTGTACGCGACGACGGGCAGTCCGGCCTTGGCCACGTCGGCGTAGTGCGCCCGGACGGACGCGTGGTCGGCCCGGAAGGCGTTCGGCGGCAGCAGGAGCACGGAGCCGGCGCCGGCCTCGGCGGCCTGCTCGGCCCAGCGGCGGGACTCGGCGCTGCCGTAGGCGGCCACGCCGGGCATCACCCGGGAGCCGTCGCCGGCCGCCTCGACGGCCACCTCGACGACGCGGGCGCGCTCCTCGGCGGTGAGCGTCTGGTACTCGCCCAGCGAGCCGTTGGGGACGACGCCGTCGCAGCCGGACTCGATCAGCCAGCGGACGTGCTCGGCGTACGCGTCGTAGTCGACGGAGAGGTCCGGGCGCAGCGGGATCGTGGTGGCGACCATGATGCCGCGCCAGGGCCGGGCGGTGTCGTGTGGGGTGTTGGACACGATGAGCTCCTTGGTGAGGTGTGACATTTTATTAGAGGAGGCGGGCCGGAGACAAGAGTCCCCGGCCCGCATGTTCGACGGACCTTAGGCCGTGTCGCCGTCCTCGCCGGCTGGCCCGGCCGCCAGCTGCGACAGCGGCACCGGGCAGGCCAGCGGCCGCCGGTCCGGCCCCGGCTCACCCGAGCCGGCCAGGCAGGCCACGGCCGGACCGCACATCCGGCCCTGGCACCAGCCCATCCCGGCCCGGGTGAGCAGCTTGACGGTGCGCGGATCGCCCGCACCCAGCTCGTCCACGGCCTCCCGGATCGCCGAGACCGGCACCTCCTCGCACCGGCAGACGTCGGTGTCCGGGCGCAGCCAGCCGGTCCAGCCGGGGCCGGGCCGGTGGGCCGCGGCCATCAGGTCGGCGAAGTTCCGCAGCCGGGCCCGGCGGCGCAGCAGTGCGGGCTTCGGCAGCCGGTCGGCCACGGCGTGCGCGGCCAGTTCGCCCTCCACGATCGCGAGGTCCGCGCCGCCGACGCCGTTGGTCTCCCCCGCCGACCAGAGGCCGGGCACGGTGGTGCGCAGCCGGGCGTCGACCTGGAGCCCGGCCGCGCCGTCCGGGGCGGTCCTGGTGGCCGCGCCCAGTTCGGTGGCCAGGTCGATCTGCGGCAGCAGCCCGTGGCCCACGGCGACGGCGTCGCAGGCGATCCGGCGTTCGGTGCCGGGCACCGGCCGCCAGTCGGCGTCCAGCCGGGCCACCGTGACGGCGGTGACCCGCTCGGTCCCGTGCGCCTCGACGACGGCACTGCGCGGGCGCAGCCGCACGCCGTGCCGCAGCAGCGTGCTCCCGTGGCCGGCGCCCTCGACGAGCTTGGCAGGGACGGCCGCCAAGGCGCCGGGGCGCCGGGCGTAGCCGAGGTAGTCGGTGGCCTCGACGACCGCGGGCACCTCGGCCCCGGCGGTGACCAGCGAGGACGCCGCCGCGAGCAGCAGCGGCCCGCTGCCGGCCACCACGATCCGCCGTCCGGGCAGCACCAGCCCGGCCTTGAGCATCGCCTGGGCGCCGCCCGCGGTGACCACCCCGGGCAGGGTCCAGCCGGGGAACGGCAGCTGGCGCTCGTACGCACCGGTGGCGAGCAGCACGGACGCGGCCGTGACGGTGGCCCGGTCGGTGGCCTCCGGTCCGCGCGTGACGTGCACGGCGAAGCCGTCGCCGGTCCGCTCCAGCGCCCACACCTGGTGGCCGCCGAGGAAGCGGACCCGCCCGGCCCGCTCGTGCGCGGCGAGCCGGTCGGCCAGTCCGGTGTAGACGGACCAGCCGTGGTGGAGCCGGTCCGGGCGGGCGGCGCCGAGGCCGGGCGCGGGGTGCCGGTAGTACTGCCCGCCGGTGCTGCGGCCGGCGTCCAGCAGGACGCAGCGCAGCCCGAGGTCGGCGGCGGTCACGGCGGCCGCGAGCCCGGCCGGGCCGGCGCCGATCACCGCGAGGTCGGGGCGTCGGGCCGCTTCGGCGGCGGTCCGGTCAGACGGCGAGGTCGGCACGGCCGTTGCCCTCCTGGGTGGTGACGGTGGTGCCGGGTTCGGCGGGGAGCAGGCAGGTGCGCTGGTTGGGGCGGCCGTCGACGGTGGCCAGGCAGTCGAAGCAGGCGCCGATGCCGCAGAACACCCCGCGCGGCCGGCCGCCGACCCGGGTGGTGCGCCAGGCGAGCACGCCGTCGGCCCAGAGCGCGGCGGCGATCGACTGTCCGGGCAGGGCCGGGACGGGTCGGCCGTCGAACTCGATGTGGTGGGCGGGGCCGGGTTCGGCCCGGACCAGGTCGGCGGGGGTGCGGCGCATCGGCGGCTTCTCCGTTCCGGGGTTGGTCGACGAACGAGGGCGGTCGGCAAGGCAGGAGGTCGACAGACGGGCAGCAGCCCCGGGCTCAGGCCCCGGCGTCCGCCGGGAAGCGGTCCGGGCGGAACGGCGCGAGGTCCAGTTCCGGCTGCTTGCCGGTCAGCTGCTCGCTGATCAGCAGGCCGGTCGCCGGGGCCAGCCCGATGCCGGCGCCCTCGTGCCCGCAGGCGTGGTAGAGCCCGGGCGCCCTGGGGTCCTCGCCGATGGCCGGCAGGTGGTCCGGCAGGTACGGGCGGAAGCCCCGGTAGGTGCGCATCACGGTGACGTCCGCGAGCACCGGGAAGAGCGCCGCGGCCTGGGCGGCGAGCCGCCGCAGCACCTCCTGGGAGAGGGTGCGGTCGAAGCCGACCCGTTCGCGGCTGGCGCCGATCAGCACGGGCCCGCCGGGGGTGCCCTCGACCACGGCGGAGGTCTGCAGCCCGGCCGAGCCGCTGGCGACGTCGGCGACGTAGTCGGCGGCGTAGACCTTGTGCCGGACGATCCGCGGCAGCGGCTCGGTGACCAGGACGAAGCCGCGGCGGGGCATCACCGGCAGGTGCACCCCGGCCAGCCGGGCCAGTTCGCCGCCCCAGGTGCCGGTCGCGTTGACGACGGCGGGGGCGTCGAGGCGGCGGCGGTCGGTGCGTACTCCGCGCACGGCGCCGTCCGGCCCCCGGTGCACGGCGGTCACGGTCTCGCCGGTGATCAGTTCGGCGCCCATCCGGCGGGCCTCGCGCAGCAGGTGGGCGGCGGCGAGGGCGGGCTGGACCTGGGCGTCCTGCGGGTAGTGGAAGCCGCCGGCGAGGCCGGGGGCGAGGTGCGGCTCCAGCTCGTGCAGCCGCTCGGCGGGGACTTCCTCGGCGGTGACGCCGGCGGCGGCCTGGCCGACGGCGAAGGCCCGCAGGGCGTCCTGCCCGGCCGGGGTGGCGGCGATCACCACGCCGCCCTTGGGCTCGTACTCGACGGCCGCGCCGAGGTGTTCGGCGAGGTCGTGCCAGAGCCGGGTGCTGAGCAGGGCGAGGTCGAGTTCGGGCCCGGGCTCCTTGTCGGAGACCAGCAGGTTGCCCTCGCCGGCGCCGGTGGTGCCGCCGGCCACCGGTCCGCGGTCGACGACGGCGACGGTGAGCCCGGCGCGGGCCGCGTAGTAGGCGCAGGCGGCGCCGACCACGCCGGCGCCGACCACGACGACATCCAGGGGAGGTCTCTGGGTCTTGAGCACTTCAGTAATATGTCACATGCCATCCACCCTGCCAAGACCACCCGCCGAATCCCGCACCAGGCCGGAGCAGTACAAAAGCCCCGGCCCACCGGGCCGGAGCAGCGCAAAGGCCCCGGCCCACCGCGTCGTGCGGCGGGCCGGGGCCTCAGGGTGCGCTACCGGCTCAGGTGATGTCGTCGATCTGCTCGTGACGGGCGGCCGGCACCGGGGCGCCCGCCGTCGGCGCGGCCGAGGCCTGGACCATCTCCGTACCGGCCACCGGCTGCACCGAGAGGTCCAGCTCCGAGGCCTCCTCGTCGCTCAGCCCGGCGTCGGGGTTGCGGCGCTCCTTGCGCCTGTCGTTGAAGATCGCGATGCCCACCGCGAGGAAGTAGAACGCCCAGATCGGCGCGGCCAGCGTGAGCATGCTCACCGGATCGGCGCTCGGGGTGGCGAAGGCGGCGAAGACCGTGATGCCCATGACCATGCCGCGCCACCAGCCGAGCAGCCGCTTGCCGGTGACCATGCCGACCATGTTCATCATCACCAGCAGCAGCGGGAACTCGAAGGCCAAGCCGAAGACCAGCACCATCCGGGTGGCGATGTCGAGGTAGTCCTCGGGCGGCAGGATCGGCGTGGTCTTGTCCGGGGTGAACGAGATCAGCACGTCGACGGTGGTCGGCAGCACCAGGATGGCGCAGCCCACACCGGCCAGGAAGAGCGGCGCCCCGCACAGCATGAAGATGACGGCGTACTTCTTCTCGTGCCGGTGCAGACCGGGTGCCACGAAGGCCCAGACCTGGTAGAGCCAGATCGGCACGGTCGCGACCACACCGGCCGTCAGCGACACCTTGAGCATCCAGGTGAAACCGGCGGTCAGACCGATGTTGGAGACCTGGGCGCACTTGCCCTTGAACTGGTTGGCGGTCTCCGGTGTGCAGCGCGGCAGCGGCTCCAGCAGGAAGTTCTCGATCTGCCTGTGGTAGATCGCCGCCACGATGGTGATCACCACGATCGCCAGGACCGACTTGACCACGCGGTTGCGCAGTTCCCGCAGGTGGTCGGTGAGGGCCATCCGCCCCTCAGGATCCTTGGACGCCTTCGACGCCTTGGAGAGCTTGCTCAACCCCGGTCCTCAACTCGTGCGTCGAGGCCCGCCGGTCGACGGGCCTCCGTGGTCGCGTTCGTCACGTGCGCCGCGCTCAGCGCGGGCGGTCGCCGTCGGCCGCGGACGGCCCGGCGGCGGGCTCGGCCACCGGGCGGGCGGTGCCCGAGGCGCCCGGAGCCGCCTGGATGGTCCTGGCCGCGGTCGTCGCCGAACCGCCGTCGACCCGGGGCGCCGGAGGCGGCGTCGCGGCGGCGTCCTCCTCGGCGCCGTCCGAGCGCATGGCCTTGGTTTCGCTCTTCAGGATCCGCATCGACTGCCCGAGCGAGCGAGCCAGGTCGGGCAGCCGCTTGGCGCCGAACAGCAGGACGGCGAAAATCACGACCACCACGATCGCGGTCATCGAGATGCGCATTGCGCGACCACCTTCACTCATGGCGACCCGTCGGGCCCCCCGCCGCGGATGGTAACCGCTGCGGATGACGCCACGACGACGGCCGCCCGAACAGGACAGCGGCCCCGGTTCGCAGTTCAGGAGCCATCTGCAGGAGCCATCTGAGAGCGTAACCCGCCCCCGCCTCCGCGCAGCAGCCCCCGTACCACCGACGGCCCTCCTGTGCTACCGAACAGGCGCTACCGAACGGGAACAACCGGACGGGCACCACCGAACGGCCTCACCCGGCGGACACCACCGGACGGGCCACCGGACGGCCCTACCGCCCCGGTACGGCCTCCGCCAGCTCCCCCGCCGCCTCGGCCAGCGCCCGCGAGGCCGCGCCCACGCCCTTGGCCAGCGCCCGCACGTCCAGCCAGAGCCGGATCGCGAGCACCCCGAGGACCAGCAGGCCCGCGGTGGCGAGCAGGACGGCGGCGACGAGCATCCAGGACATGCGCCCCACCCTATCGGGCCCGGCCCCCCGGCCCGGTCCGCGGGAGAGCGCCCGCTACCCCTCGGCCGGGACGAGCCGCATGGTGCGGACCCCGGCCCCGACGAGCGCCGCGACGATCTTCTCCCCGGCCGGCTTGCGCACCGCCGCCCCGCAGAGCGGGCAGCCGAAGCTGTAGTGCGCCTGGGCCGGGGTGCGACCGAGGGTCAGCCGGAACTCCTCCGCCGGGAGCTCGACCTTCTCCCGGCACTCGGAGCAGTACACCTTGAATCTGGTCCCGGGCTCCACCGATCAGACCCGCCCCTCCCCGTCGGCAACGGTCTGCTCCCCGTACGCGGCCAGCGCCTCCAGGGCGGCCGCACGGGCCTGCCCGGCCAGCCCGGGCGGCGAGACGATCCGGCCGTCCCGGCCCAGCCGCAGCGCCAGCGGGCGCAGCTGGGAGGGGTCGGCGCTGCGCAGGGTGATCCGCAGCCCGCCGTCGGGCAGTTCCTCGGCCCGGTCGTGGGTGTAGTACTCGGCCACCCAGCGCCCGCCGGAGGAGACCTCGACGACCACCTCGGGGTCGTCCGCGGACGGGTTGACCAGCCCGCCGCTCAGATCGCGCGGCTCGCGTCGCGGCGGGTCGGCGGGGACGTCCAGCACCCGGATCTCGGCGACCCGGTCCAGCCGGAACATCCGGTGGTCCTCGGAGGTACGGCACCAGGCCTCGAGGTAGGTGTGGCCCTCGGTGAGCAGCCGGATCGGGTCGACCTCGCGCTCGGTCATCCCGCCGCGCCCGTGCGAGTAGTAACGCAGCCACAGGCGGCGCCCCTCGCTGAGCGCGCGGTCGATGTCGGCGAACACGTGGCCCTCCGCCTCGAAGGTCACGCCGACCCGGGCGCTGCCGGCGGCGCTCTCGCCCGCCGCGTTCTCGATCTTGACGACGGCCCGGGTGAGCGCCTCCCGGTCGCCGGCCCGCAGGCCGGGCAGCCCGGCCACCGCGCGGGCGGCGACCAGCAGCGCGGTGGCCTCGTCGGCGGCGAGGCGCAGCGGCTGGGCCACGTCGTCGACGTTGTGCCACCAGATCCGCTCGCCGTCGGTGTCGATGTCGAGCAGGTCGCCGCCGCGGAAGCTGGTGCCGCACATCGGCAGCACGTTGAGGTCCCCGATCAGCTCGCGCTCGGAGATCCCGAACGCGCGGGCCACCTCGGCCACCTCGGCGCCGGGGCGCTCGCGCAGGTAGGTGACCAGCGACAGCATCCGCCGCGTCTGGTCGATCGCGTTGCTCACGCCTGAACCCCTCCGCTTCCGTTCACCACGTCCAGCCCGGCCACGGCCCGCAGCCGGTCGATCACGTCGGCCCGCAGCTCCTCGGGCCCGAGCACCAGCACGTCCGGCCCGAACTCGGCGAGGTCGGCGCCCAGCCCGTTGCCGTACGGGATCTCCAGCTCGTCCCAGCCGTCGTCCACCCGCGCGCTGCTCAGCGCCTTGGTGCGCAGCGGGAAGCCCGCTCCCCGGCGGACCCGGACGGTGGCGGTGGCGGTGGCGCCCTCGCCCGCGAACTTGGCGACGGTGGCGCGGACGTCGACGTGCTCGGGCACGGTGCCGAGGAAGGCGCCGACCTTGGCCCGGACCTTGCCGGTGATCCGGCTGAGCCGGAACACCCGGGCGTCGCCGCGGTCGCGGTCCCACCCGGCCAGGTACCAGTGCCCGCGCCAGCACTCCAGCGCCCACGGCTCGACGGTGCGCAGCTCGCCGACGGCGGCGCCGGCCTTGCGGTACTCGAAGCCGACCGGGCGGCGGTCCCGGGCGGCGGTGAGCAGCGGCTCGAACGCGGCCTCCCGGGCGGGGATGCGCGGCTCCAGGGCGGTCCGGCCCTCGGGCTCGGCGAACGGCACCCCGGCGGCGCGCAGCTTCTGCAGCGCGCCGCTGGCCGCGCCGGACATCTTGGCCTGCTGCCAGACCCGGGCGGCCAGGGTCAGCGCGGCCGCCTCCTCGGCGTCCAGCGCGATCTCGGGCAGCCGGTTGCGGTCGGCGCGGGCCAGGTAGCCGAGTTCGCCGTCCAGGGCGCTCTCGTCGACGTCGATCACCAGGCCGAGTTCGCGCAGGTCGTCCTTGTCCCGCTCGAACATCCGGTTGAAGGCGTCCTCGCTGCTGTTCTGCCAGGCCTCGCGGTACGCCTCGATGGATTCCCGCAGCTCCTTCTTGGAGAGCGGACGTCTGGTGTTCATCAGGCACAGGGCGAGATTCATCAGCCGCTCTGCCTTGGCGATCGCCATCGCTGACCCTTCCGGTGTGCCGCGCGTGCGCGGGGTGCGCGGGGTGCGCCCGCCGGGAGGTCGTCACCCGGCGGGACCGACCGTACCGGTAGCGGTACGCAGTGCAAAAGCCGCCTCCGGAGACGACCGTGGGGCGAACCCCCAGAGGGGGTTGGGCCCCCGGGTGGGGGGACCCCCAAGTCACCCCCAGCTAGCCAGAAAAGCGAAGTCTAAACCCCCAAAGTGGGA
>NZ_JBHVWW010000022.1:0-56096 GCF_042882025.1 Kitasatospora sp. NPDC058243 | reverse complement strand
GGAAGTTTGCCGCCCGGCGGGACCGACTGTACCTGGATGGGCAAGCAGGAAAAGACCCACCTCGGGAACCGACCGGGGGCACAACCCCGGTTGAGTTCCCCCCCACGGTGTGGAACGACTCAGACGCCGATCAGGTCGACGACGAAGATCAGGGTCGAGCCCGCCGGGATGAGCGGGGTCGGCGACTGGTTGCCGTAGGCCAGGTGCGACGGGATGGTCAGCTCGCGGCGGCCGCCGACCTTCATGCCGGCGACACCGCGGTCCCAGCCCTTGATGACGCGGCCGGCGCCCAGCGGGAACGAGAACGGGGCGGTGCCCCGGTTCCAGCTGGAGTCGAACTCCTCACCGGTCTCGAAGGTCACGCCGACGTAGCGGACCTTGACGACCTGGCCCGACTTGGCCTCATCGCCGTCACCGACGACGATGTCGCGGATCTGCAGGTCCGCCGGGGCGTCGCCGATCGGGAAGTCGATCTCGGGCTTCTCGTTGAGGTTGACGCTCACAGTCCCTCTTCTCACGTTTCGCATTGCAGTCACGACCAAGCGGCGGGGGCCCGCACCCCCGGTCCGTTCCCGGACCACGGTACGGGCGCCCACCGCCCGGGGTGGTCCGGCCACGCGGCCGGACCCGAAGGTCACACGCACACCATTGTCACCCGAAAGTGGATCAGCCCTGACCGGCGTCCAGGATGTCCACCACGAAGACCAGCGGCGCGCCCGGCGGGATGTCGCCCTGGCCCTTGTCGCCGTACGCCAGCGCGGCCGGGATCACCAGCTCCACCCGGCTGCCGACGGTCTGGCCCACCAGCCCCTGGTCCCAGCCCTGGATGACCTGGCCACCGCCGACCGGGAAGGAGAACGCCTGGCCCTTGCTGAGCGAGGAGTCGAACATCTTGCCGTCCTTGAACAGCGCGCCGGTGTACTGGACGACGACCTTCTCGCCCTTCTCCACCGCCGGCCCGGTGCCCTTGATCAGGACGTGCGACTTCAGCTCGGTCGGGTCCTTCGCGCCGGCCACCGGGGTGATCTCGGCCGGCTTCTTGCCGTTGTCCTTGACCTGCGGGAAGTCCGCGGGCGGCGGCGTGACGGTGCCGCTCACCACGGAGTCGGGCGCGTTGGCGTTGCGGATGTCGATCACGAAGACCAGGTCGTCCTTCGCCCCGATCGACATGTCGGCCTTGCCCTGGGAGCCGAACGCGGCGGCCGGCGGGGCCACCACGAGGACCCGGCTGCCGGCCTTCTTCCCGACCACGGCCTGGTCCAGCGCCGGGATCAGCGCGTCGGTGCCGGCCTGGAAGATCTGCGGCTTGCCGTTGTTGTCGTACGAGCTCGGGATGTCCTTGCCGGTGGTCCAGTCCTTGGCGGTGTAGTCCACCGAGGTCCAGGAGTTCTTGTCCACCTTGGGGCCGGTGCCCTCGGTCAGCACCTTCACCACGAAGGAGCCGTCGGAGGCCTCGCCCGGCACCTGGATCTCGGCCTTCTTGCCGAAGTCACCGGTGACGGTGGGCAGCACCTTGGCGCTGTCCTTGATCGGCGGCACCGGGTCGGCGGTCGGCGTGGGCGGCGCGCTCTTGGCGGCGTCCGGCTTGGCGGCGGTGTCCGACTTGCCGTCCTTGTTCACCAGGTACAGCGTCACGGCGCTGCCGGCCAGCAGCACGGCCAGCACCGTGCCGAGGATCACGCCCAGCCGGCCCACCCCGGGCGGGTTCTCGTCGTACCCGGCCTCCGAGGTGTCGCCCCGACGCACGGTGGAGGCGAAGATCTGCGGGGTGTCGTCCGTCTTGGTCCCGCCCGAGGCCCGCGGCTGCTCGCCGGGCTGCGCCCAGCCGGCCTGCTGCTTCAGGATCGACGGCGGGACGACGATCGACTCACCGTCCCCCGGGAGCGGGCCGCCGGGACGCGAGGCGGCCGGGTCACCCGCGGAGCTGTCGTTCGCCGCGGTGTCGGCCCCGCCCGGGCTCGGCGTCTTCTCAGTCATGACTCCCCATCCATCTCGCCACGAGGTCTTCCAGGTCTGCGACCGGCGTGCTGACTGCCGGTCTGCCGTCGCACCGTCCGCCCCGGACCTCGACGCCGGGCGGCGCCTGCCACAGTGCGAGGGCAGTATGACAGCTCAGGATGAGGGCGGACGCTTCGTTGTACGAGCGTCCGCCCAAGCGTACGGAATCCCCGGGGGGACTTCCTAGAGCGTGTCCGCCCTAAACCGCTTCCCTGGCTTCCCTAAACAGCTTCCAGGATGTCGATCACGAAGACCAGCGTCGAGTTGGGCGGCACCGAGCCCTGCGCCTGGTCCTTGTAGCCGAGCGCGGGCGGCACCACGAGCAGGATCCGGCTGCCGACGGTCTGGCCGACCAGCGCCTTGTCCCAGCCCTCGATCACGCTGCCGGTGCCGATCTGCACCGCCTGCGCGCCCCCGTGCGTCCAGGAGGAGTCGAACTGCTGGCCGTTGTTCCAGAGCACCCCGGTGTACTGCACCACCAGGGTCTGCCCGCTCTTGACCTGCTTGCCCTCGCCCTTGATCAGCACCGCCTGCTCCAGGTCGGTGGGCGCGGCCTGCCCGGCCGGCACGGTGATCGTCACCGGGGCCTTGCCGTTGTCCTTGACCTGCGGCATCGTCGCCGGCGGCGGGGTCATGGCGCCGGTCAGCGTGGAGTCCTGCGGCAGGCTCTCCATGATGTCCAGGACGAACACCACGGTGTCGCCCTTGTTGACGCCGAGCTGGGTGCTGCCCTGCTCGCCGAAGGCCGCCGCCGGCGGGGCGACCACCAGCAGCCGGCTGCCGACCTTCTTGCCGATCACGCTCTGGTCCAGCGCCGGCACGAGCTGTCCGCTGCCGGCCTGGTAGAGCTGCGGCTTCCCGCTCGGGTCGTACGAGCTGGGCAGGTCCTTGCCGGTGGTCCAGTCCTTCGCCGTGTAGTTGACCGTCACCCAGTCGCCCTTGTTGACCGTCGACCGCTCGCCCTCGCTGACGGTGTTCACCACGAACTGGCCGCCGGGCTGGCCCTCCGGGAGGGTGATGGTGGCCTTGCTGCCGAAACCGCCCTCCGAGAGCGTGGGCATCGGCGACGCCTCGCCGACCGGCGCGGGCACCGTCGGAGGCGCGCTCGCCGCGGACGGAGTCGCCGGGCCGGCCGCCTTGGGCGAACTGCTGCAGGCGACCGCCAGCAGCAGGGGCAGGGTGAGTAGCAAACCGGCGGTGCGGCGCACGGTGGTCCTAACTGTCGATCGAGGTCGGCTCTCCTGACTTCGACGGACAGCGTATGCCCGGACGGTGTCCGGCCCCGGTAGACACCACCGGGGCCGGACACCGCCTTGATCACAAACCTGGGATCCCCTTCGGGGGTCACATCCCGGCGATCAGCTTCTCCACCCGCTCGTCCACCGAGCGGAACGGGTCCTTGCAGAGCACCGTGCGCTGTGCCTGGTCGTTCAGCTTCAGGTGCACCCAGTCCACCGTGAAGTCCCGGCGCTGCTCCTGCGCCCGGCGGATGAAGTCCCCGCGCAGCCGGGCCCGGGTGGTCTGCGGCGGGATGGACTTGGCCTCGAAGGTCTTGAGGTCGGTGGTCACCCGCTTCGCCTGGCCCTTGCCCTGGAGCAGGTAGAACAGGCCGCGCCGGCGGTGGATGTCGTGGTACGCCAGGTCGATCTGGGCCACCCGCGGGTTGGACATGCTCATCTGGTGCTTCTCGCGGTAGCGCTCGATGAGCTTGTACTTCATGATCCAGTCGATCTCGGTGGCCACCTGGTCCAGGTTCTCGGTGCGGACGGCCTCCAGGGTCCGGCCCCACAGTTCGAGCACCTGGCCGATGGTGCCGGTGTTGATGCCCTTGCGGTCGGCGAACTCCAGCGCCTTGGTGTAGTACTCCTCCTGGATGTCCAGCGCGCTGGCCTCGCGCCCGTTGGCGAGCCGCACCTGGTGGGTGCCGGTGAGGTCGTGGCTGACCTCGCGGATCGCCCGGATCGGGTTCTCCAGGGTGAGGTCGCGCATCACCACGCCGGCCTCGATCAGCCGCAGCACCAGGTCGGTGGCGCCGACCTTGAGCAGCGTCGTGGTCTCCGACATGTTGGAGTCGCCGACGATCACGTGCAGCCGGCGGTAGCGCTCGGCGTCCGCGTGCGGCTCGTCGCGGGTGTTGATGATCGGGCGGGAGCGGGTGGTGGCGGAGCTGACGCCCTCCCAGATGTGCTCGGCGCGCTGGCTGACGCAGTAGACCGCGCCGCGCGGGGTCTGCAGCACCTTGCCGGCGCCGCAGATCAGCTGGCGGGTCACCAGGAAGGGGATCAGCACGTCGGCCAGCCGGGAGAACTCGCCGTGCCGGGCCACCAGGTAGTTCTCGTGGCAGCCGTAGGAGTTGCCGGCCGAGTCGGTGTTGTTCTTGAACAGGTAGACGTCCCCCGCGATGCCCTCCTCGTGCAGCCGCCGCTCGGCGTCGACCAGGAGCCCTTCGAGGATCCGCTCACCCGCCTTGTCGTGCGTCACCAGCTCGGTCACGTCGTCGCACTCGGGGGTGGCGTACTCGGGGTGGGAGCCGACGTCGAGGTACAGCCGGGCGCCGTTGCGCAGGAAGACGTTGCTGCTGCGGCCCCAGGAGACGACCCGGCGGAACAGGTACCGCGCCACCTCGTCCGGCGACAGCCTGCGCTGCCCGCGGAACGTGCAGGTCACGCCGTACTCGTTCTCCAGCCCGAAAATCCGGCGGTCCATGAGCACTCCATTCTGTGTCGGAGCTGTCCGAAACCGCCTCCACGACGACTGGGCCGCCGCAGGGGCACCGGAGTCCCGTACGGCCTCCTTCCGGCCGCCGTACGGGACTCCGCAGGCACTGCTACTCCGGCGCGGTGTCCGCCGGGTTGTCCTCGTCGTCCGACTCGGCGGACTGGTCGCCGTCGAGCAGCCGGGCGAGCTGGTTGCCCAGGATGCGCTTGAACTTGCGCTGCTGGAACCGCTGGCGGTCGAGGACGGCCACCTCCAGCTGCTCCGGGGTGAGGGCGCGCGGGCTGCCGCCGTTGGGGTCGCGGGCGAGCGAGTCCACGGCGGCCCGGACCACCTCGGTGAGGCCCATCCCTGCCCGGTGGCGCTGGCCCAGGTAGTTGCCGATCGAGTCGGCGTTGCCGCCGACCACGACGTAGTTCTTCTCGTCGACGATCGAGCCGTCCGGGGTGAGGCGGTAGATCTGGTCCTCGTCCGCGGTGCGGCCGACCTCGGCCACGATCAGCTCGACCTCGTAGGGCTTCTCGCCGACCGAGGAGAAGATGGTGCCGAGCGTCTGGGCGTAGACGTTGGCCAGGCCCCGGGCGGTGACGTCGGCCCGGTCGTAGGAGTAGCCGCGCAGGTCGGCGTAGCGGACGCCGCCGATGCGCAGGTTCTCGAACTCGTTGTAGCGGCCGACCGCCGCGAAGGCGATCTTGTCGTAGATCTCGGAGACCTTGTGAAGCGCTCTGGAGGTGTTCTCCGCGACGAAGACGATGCCGTCGGCGTAGGTGAGCACGACCACGCTGCGGCCGCGCGCGATGCCCTTGCGGGCGTACTCCGCGCGGTCCGCCATGGCCTGCTGGGGCGAGACGTAGAACGGTGTCGACACCGGCGGTCGTCCCTTTCCTGAGAGGTGATGGCTAGAGCAGCGGGGCCTGCGGGCCGTTGGGGTGCGAGCGGCGCTCGTCGGTGATCGCGACCGCGATCTCGGTGACCTCCGCGTCGGTGAGCCGGCGGAAGCCTTCTTCGGTGATCAGCGAGACGATCGGGAAGATCTTGCGGGCGAGGTCGGGGCCGCCGGTGGCGGAGTCGTCGTCGGCCGCGTCGTACAGCGCCTGGACGACCAGCGTGGCGGCCTGGTCGGCCGTCAGGCCGTCGCGGTAGAGCTTCTTCATCGAGCCGCGGGCGAAGACCGAGCCCGAGCCGGTGGCGGCGAAGCCGCGCTCCTCGGAACGCCCGCCGGTGACGTCGTAGTTGAAGATCCGGCCGCGGCCGAGGTCCAGGTCGTAGCCGGCGAACAGCGGGACGACCGCCAGGCCCTGCATCGCCATGCCCAGGTTGCCCCGGATCATGGCGGTGAGCCGGTTGGCCTTGCCCTCCAGCGAGAGCACCGCGCCCTCGATCTTCTCGTAGTGCTCCAGCTCCAGTTGGAACAGCCGGACCATCTCGATGGCGAGGCCGGCGGTGCCGGCGATGCCGACCGCGCTGTACTCGTCGGCCGGGAACACCTTCTCCATGTCGCGCTGGGCGATCACGTTGCCCATCGTCGCCCGGCGGTCACCGGCGATCACCACGCCGCCGTCGAACACCGCGGCCACGATGGTGGTCCCGTGCGGGGCCTCGATCACGGCCCCCGCGGGGAGCCCGCGGTGGCCGGGGATCAGCTCCGGCCGGTGCTCGGCGAGGAAGTCCACGAAGGAGGAGGACCCCGGGGTCAGGAAGGCAGCCGGTAGACGCCCGGTGCCACGAGTGTTGGCTTCCACACGATTCCTTCCAGGTAGCTTGAAGCTCGCGTTGCCCGCACCCTACCCGCCCGGAGATCACTGTCCACGCGCGCAGGGGGCCGGTGCCGGACGGCCGGGCGGCCCTCGCCGCCCGACCGCCCTCGACGGTCACGACCGTGAATTCCCGAATGCCGGGGACGAGCTATTGCCCGCCCTTCTGCACGAATCCGCGGACGAAATCCTCCGCATTCGACTCGAGGACCTCGTCGATTTCGTCCAGCACCGCGTCGACGTCGTCGCTCAGCTTTTCCTGGCGCTCCTTGAGGTCGTCGGAATTCTGGGTTTCCGCGGCCTGCTCCTCGACCTCCTCGGAGGAGCGGTTCGCCCGCTGCTGGCCGCCGCCGGTGTCCTTGCTCGCCATTTCCCTCACCCCGCTCGATTCTTCTGGCACGGTTTGGTCGTTGCTTGCTGCACCGACCCTATACACAAGGTGCGACTGCCGCTCCCGGTTTGCCGGTGGCGCTTCCTGTCCAACACCCGCTGCCACCCCGGATGATTCCCATTCGGCGGACGTTCACCCATGGTGATCGAAAAGTTACCCGCCGGAGAGGACCCGCAGCAGGTCCTCCGCGGTGCGACAGCGGTCCAGCAGCTCCTTGACGTGGTTGCGGGTGCCCCGCAGCGGCTCCAGCGTGGGCACCCGCTGCAACGAGTCCCGGCCCGGCAGGTCGAAGATCACCGAGTCCCAGGAGGCCGCGGCGACGTGGTCGGCGTACTGCTCCAGGCAGCGCCCGCGGAAGTACGCCCGGGTGTCCTCCGGGGGCTTGGAGACGGCCCGCTCGACCTCCGCCTCGGTCACCAGCCGCTCGAAGCGGCCGCGGGCCACCAGCCGGTTGTAGAGGCCCTTGTCGGGCCGTACGTCGCTGTACTGGAGGTCGACCAGGTGCAGCCGCGGATTCTCCCACCCCAGGGCGTCCCGGCTGCGGTAGCCCTCCAGGATCTCCCGCTTGGCGATCCAGTCCAGTTGCCGGGAGAGCGACATCGGATCGCGCTCCAGCCGGCCGAGGACGTCCTCCCAGCGGGCCAGCACGTCCAGTGTCTGCTCGTCCGCGTCGGTGCCGAAGCGGTCCTCGACGTACTTGCGGGCCAGCTCGAAGTACTCCAGCTGGAGCTGGACGGCGGTGAGTTTGCGCCCGTTGCGCAGGGTGATCAGGTGCTTGAGCGTGGGGTCGTGGGAGACCCGGTGCAGGGTGCGCACCGGCTGGTCGACGGCGAGGTCGGAGGCGATGAAGGAGTCCTCGATCATCGACAGGACCAGTGAGGTGGTGCCCAGTTTGAGGTAGGTGGAGATCTCGGAGAGGTTGGCGTCCCCGATGATCACGTGCAGCCGGCGGTACTTCTCCGCGTCGGCGTGCGGTTCGTCCCGGGTGTTGATGATCGGGCGTTTGAGCGTGGTCTCCAGGCCGACCTCGACCTCGAAGTAGTCGGCCCGCTGGCTGATCTGGAAGCCGTGCGTCGAACCGTCCTGGCCGATGCCGACCCGGCCGGCGCCGGTGACCACCTGGCGGGAGACGAAGAACGGGGTGAGGTGGCGGACGATGTCGGCGAACGGCGTCGCCCGCTTCATCAGGTAGTTCTCGTGGGTGCCGTAGGAGGCGCCCTTGTTGTCGGTGTTGTTCTTGTACAGGTGGATGTTCTGCCCGTTGGGCAGTTCCAGCGCGCGCTGCGCGGCGGCCGCCATGATCCGCTCGCCGGCCTTGTCCCAGAGCACGGCGTCGCGCGGGTTGGTGACCTCTGGCGAGCTGTACTCGGGGTGCGCGTGGTCCACGTAGAACCGGGCCCCGTTGGTGAGGATGACGTTGGCCAGGCCGATGTCCTCGTCGGTCAGCTGGCTGGCGTCCGCCACCTCGCGCGCCAGGTCGAAGCCCCGGGCGTCACGCAGCGGGTTCTCCTCCTCGAAGTCCCAGCGGGCCCGCCGCGCCCGGTGCATCGCCGCCGCGTACGCGTTGACGATCTGGGACGAGGTGAGCATGGCGTTGGCGTTGGGGTGCCCGGGCACGGAGATCCCGTACTCGGTCTCGATGCCCATCACGCGCCGTACGGTCATGCGGCCCTCCTTGCCCGGTGCGCCGCCCCCCACGGGCGGAGCACGCCGACGTACCGCTGAACAACACCGGCGCCGGCGTTCTGCCCGCGATCGGTGGGTCGAGCCTAGAACCCGGCACCGACGGGCGGACCCCGAGACGCGCCGTCCGGCTGCGGGGCCGCGAGGCGCCACAGCCGGACGGGGTGCGTGCTGTTCCGGGGACCGCCGGGCGGCCCGGTCTCACCGTGTGCTTACAGGTACTGCCCCGTGTTGGCGACAGTGTCGATCGAGCGGCCGGACTCGGCGCCCTGCTTGCCGGTGACCAGCGTGCGGATGAAGACGATCCGCTCGCCCTTCTTGCCGGAGATGCGGGCCCAGTCGTCCGGGTTGGTGGTGTTCGGGAGGTCCTCGTTCTCCTTGAACTCGTCCACGCAGGCGGCGAGCAGGTGGGAGACGCGCAGACCGCGCTGACCGTGGTCGAGGAAGTCCTTGATGGCCATCTTCTTCGCGCGGTCGACGATGTTCTGGATCATCGCGCCGGAGTTGAAGTCCTTGAAGTACAGGACCTCCTTGTCACCGTTGGCGTAGGTGACCTCCAGGAAGCGGTTCTCCTCGGTCTCGGAGTACATCCGCTCCACGACCGACTGGATCATCGCGGCCACCGTGGTGCCCAGGGAGCCGTCGTGCTCCTTGAGGTCGTCCGGGTGGAACGGCAGCGACTCCTTGAGGTACTTGGAGAAGATGTCCCTCGCGGCCTCGGCGTCCGGGCGCTCGATCTTGATCTTGACGTCCAGGCGGCCGGGCCGCAGGATCGCCGGGTCGATCATGTCCTCGCGGTTCGAGGCGCCGATGACGATGACGTTCTCCAGGCCCTCCACACCGTCGATCTCGGCGAGCAGCTGCGGGACGATGGTGTTCTCCACGTCCGAGCTGACGCCGGAACCGCGGGTGCGGAACAGCGACTCCATCTCGTCGAAGAAGACGATGACGGGCGTGCCCTCGCTCGCCTTCTCCCGGGCCCGCTGGAAGACCAGGCGGATCTGCCGCTCGGTCTCGCCCACGTACTTGTTGAGCAGTTCGGGGCCCTTGATGTTGAGGAAGTAGCTCTTCCCCTGGGGGCGTCCGGTGACCTCGGCGACCTTCTTGGCCAGCGAGTTGGCGACCGCCTTGGCGATCAGCGTCTTGCCGCAGCCGGGCGGGCCGTAGAGCAGCACGCCCTTGGGCGGGCGCAGCTCGTACTCCTTGAAGAGGTCGGCGTGCAGGTAGGGCAGCTCGACCGCGTCCCGGATCAGCTCGATCTGGTTGCTCAGTCCGCCGATCTGGCGGTAGTCGATGTCCGGGACCTCTTCGAGGACCAGCTCCTCGACCTCGGACTTCGGCACGACCTCGTACACGTAGCCGGAGCGGGGCTCCAGCAGCAGGGCGTCCCCCGCCCGGATGGTGAGCTCGCGCAGCGGTTCGGCGAGGCGCACCACCCGCTCCTCGTCGGTGTGGCCGACGACCAGGGCGCGTTCGCCGTCCTCGAGGATCTCCTTGAGGGTGACGATCTCGCCGATGCGCTCGAAGGCCATCGCGTCCACGATGTTGAGGGCCTCGTTGAGCATCACCTCCTGGCCGCGCCGCAGTTCGTCGAGGGCGACGTTGGGGCTGACGTTCACGCGGAGCTTGCGCCCCCCGGTGAAGATGTCGGCGGTGCCGTCCTCGTTGGCCTCGAGGAAGGTGCCGAACCCGGCCGGGGGCTGTGCCAGCCGGTCCACTTCCTCCTTGAGGGCCACGATCTGGTCGCGGGCCTCTCGCAGGGTGGAGGCGAGCCGTTCGTTCTGGGCGGACACTCCGGCCAGGTTGGTCTGGAGCTCGACGATCCGCTCTTCGAGGATCCTCGAATTGCGCGGCGAGTCGGCGAGCTTGCGGCGCAGCACAGCGATTTCCTGCTCAAGGAACGAGACCTGAGCGGCCTCGTCGGAACCACGAGCGGGCCTGCCGGTGCTGCGGTTGTAGTCGTCATCGTGGGCTGCCACGGTCCTCACCTCCTCCGGGGAGCTGGACGCTTCCAGACCCTACCTGGGACCAGGGGTCCGTAAACCCCTAGATCAAGAAAGATGGAACGGGCGTGTCCGATCTTCGCCCCAGCGTGCTTCCCCTCTGCTAAGGGGATACCCACCGCTCACCACCCAAAGCGGGCCAGATGTATCGTCGAGCGAAGTGATATCCGATCGCGACCGGGCACCTGGGTCCGATCGTTGTACGAATGGCGGGATTGCCCCCGGAAAAGGGGCGACCCGGGACAGAAACGGCAGGGGACCATGTCGGTAACCGAGCAGACGGCCACGGCGGCCGAACAGCTGGAGGTGTGGATCGACCAGGATCTGTGCACCGGCGACGGCATCTGCGTGCAGTACGCACCCGAGGTCTTCGAGCTGGACATCGACGGCCTCGCCTACGTGAAGGGGCCGGACGACGAGCTGCGCCAGCAGCCCGGGCAGACCGCCCCGGTGCCGCTGACGATCCTTCAGGACGTGGTGGACTCGGCGAAGGAGTGCCCCGGCGACTGCATCCACGTGCGCCGGGTCACCGACCGGGTCGAGGTGTACGGGCCGGACGCGGACTGACGCGTCCTCCCCCTCAGGTCTGGCTGACCGGGGCGGCGGTCTGGGAGCGTTCCCAGCCGCCGCCCTTGCGCATCCAGGTGAGGTCGAGTGAGATGTCAGGGCGGAAGCGCGGCACCTCGTCGCTCGAATACCCCTGCGCGTGACCGGTGATGGCGCCGTCGGAGCGCAGCGCGAGCCGGCCGAGGGTGAGGTTCTCGCGCTCGGAGAGGAGCGTGGCCAGCACCACCGGGCGCTCGCCCGGGCCGAAGCCGAGCAGGTAGACGGCGTCCGGCGGCGTGCCGTTCTCGGCCGCGCAGTGCGCGGCGACGACCGTGCCGGGCCGCCCGTCGCCCAGGTCGGCCGGCATGCTGATGGCCGTCGCGACCGGGAACGGGCCGCAGTCGAGCGGAAGTTGGGCCTTGGCCGGGTCGGGGGCGGCGCTCGCCCCGAGGGCCTTGGGAGTGCCGTGCAGGGGCACCGGGGTGCCGGTGGCGGGGCCGGCGGCGAGGGCCGAGGCCACCACCGCGCCGCAGCCGGCCAGGGCCAGGGCCCAGTGCCAGGGGGCGGTGCGCGCGTGCCCGGGCCCGGTGCGGCCCCGCGGTGTCTGCTGTCCAGCCGTCGTCCCGACCGCGGTCTCCACCAGGCGTCCCCTCCAGTGCTCCCAGGAGCTGGTCTGCGTGCGCGAGCATCGTCCCACACGCCGGCGGCCGAAGTGCCGAGGGGTGGCACGAGCAGGCTCGTACCACCCCTGGGAAGCGATCCCGGTCAGCCCAGGTCGGGCTGCTCGGTCTCGACGGCGCGGGCGGCGGCACGGGCCGCGGCGCGCTCCCGCAGAGTCGACTCCGAGCCCCCGTTGTCGTAGTCCTCGCCGTACGCGCCCTTGGCCGGGCGGCGGCGGCGCAGCGGCGGCTCGACGCCGTCGGCGAGGCGGCGGGCGGTGAGCAGGAAGCCGGTGTGGCCGATCATCCGGTGGTCCGGGCGGACGGCCAGGCCCTCCAGGTGCCAGGTGCGGACCATGGTCTCCCAGGCCTGCGGCTCGGTGAAGGTGCCGTGGTCGCGCAGTGCCTCGACGGTCTTGGACATCTGCGTGGTGGTGGCCACGTAGCAGCAGATCAGGCCGCCGGGGACGAGCGCCTTGGAGGCGACGTCCAGGCACTCCCAGGGGGCGAGCATGTCGAGGATGACGCGGTCGACGTCGGCCTCGACCAGGTTGTCCTGGAGGTCGCCGACGGTGAGCTTCCACGCCGGGTGCGGCCCGCCGAAGTAGCGCTCGACGTTGCCCTTGGCGATGTCGGCGAAGTCCTGCCGGCGCTCGTACGAGGCCAGCATGCCGGTGTCGCCGACGGCGCGCAGCAGGTAGGTGGAGAGCGCGCCCGAGCCGACACCGGCCTCGACGACGCGGGCGCCGGCGAAGATGTCGGCCATGGCCAGGATCTGCCCCGCGTCCTTGGGGTAGATCACGGCGGCGCCGCGCGGCATGGACAGGACGTAGTCGGGGAGCAGGGGGCGCAGCGCGAGGTACGGGACGTTCCCCGTGGTGCGCACGACCGTGCCCTCGGGGGCGCCGATCAGCTCGTCGTGCGGGAACGCACCCTTGTGGGTGTGGAACTGGTTCCCGGCCTGGAGCGTGAACGTGTAGTGGCGGCCCTTGGGGTCGGTCAGCTGGACCTGGTCCCCGACCTGGAAGGGCCCGCGTCGGCGGGTGGCACCGGTCGGTTCGGACATGCGGTCAATCCTAAGGGAAGCGGACGGTCCGCCCGACCAGGGTGATCACCGGCCGGCGACGGCGGCGGTGAGGCGCTGCTCGATGTCGGTGAGCGCGGCGACGCCGAACACCCGGCCGTCCGCCTCGACCACCAGGTACTCCCCGGCCGGGGTCGCCTGGACGGCGCGCAGCAGGTCCTCGCCGCCGAGGTCGGCGTCCAGCCGCAGGCCGGGTTCGAGGTCGCGGGCGAGCGGGCCGACGGCGACCCACGGGCGGCGGTGCTCGGGCACCGCGCGGACGGCGGACTCGCGGACGATGCCGATCGGGTCGCCCCGGCCGTCCACCACCACGACCGCGCCGGCCTGGGCCTCGCGGGCCCGGCGCAGCGCCTCGCCGAGCGGGGTGTCGACGGTGACCTCGACGGTCCGGCGGGCGAGCTCGCGCAGCCGCAGGCCGGGCAGCACCTCCTTGAGCCGGGCGTTGCGCAGGCTCCCGGTGGCGCCGTTCCAGATGATCGCGGCGAGGACGGCGGCCAGCACCGCGTCCACCAGGGTGTCGGTCGTGGTGCGCTCGATCCCGCGGGCGGCGCTGAACAGCGGCAGGCCGATCAGCACCACGACGGCCAGTGCCCGGCCGACCCAGGCGGCGGCGACCGTGCCGGTCATCGCCTTGCCGCTGATCGCCCAGACGACCGCGCGCAGCATCCGGCCGCCGTCCAGCGGCAGGCCGGGCAGCAGGTTGAACGCGGCGACCACCAGGTTGGAGACCATCAGCCCGGTGAGCAGCACCCCGGGCACCGTGGAGAGCTCCACGGCCTGCATCGCGAGGTAGAACACGCTGCCGAGCACCAGCGAGAGCAGCGGGCCGACGAAGGCCAGCCAGAACTCGCGCCACGGGCTCTCGGCCTCGTTCTCGATCTCGGAGACGCCGCCGAAGAACTGCAGCTGGATCCGCCGTACACCGAGCCTGTAGCGCAGCGCGACCAGGGTGTGAGCGAGCTCGTGCACCAGGACGGAGGCGTAGAAGGCGACCGCGAAGAAGAACGCGAGCAGGTAGCGGGCGGCGCCGAGGTCCGGCAGGACGTCGCCGAGCTGGCCGCCGAACACCCAGGTGATCAGCGCGGCGATGACGAACCAGGAGGGGGTCACGTAGATGGGCACGCCGAAGGGGCGGCCCACCAGGAGGCCGCTGCCGCGCTCGGGCGGCCTCGGCGGTCGCCCTGCCGGGCGGCCGCCGTCGTCCTGCGGTGGCTGGTCGGAGGTCTGCTGCCCCCTGCTGTCGCTCACCGTGATCCCTTCGGTCGTCTGCCCCGTCGTGCCCCGGTGCGCCCACGCTACGTGATCGCGGCCCTCCGGTGGCGTGCGGCCCTCTGTCAGGCTTCATACCCACTGTGCCGCGCGGTGTGGCAGCACCGTGGCAGCAGGATGACAGCGAAGGGCAATAGGGTCGGAGGCATGCAGCAGACCGACACCACCAGCGCCGCCGGGGCCCCGGCGCGCCCGGCGGCGCCCCCGACCGGCCTGTCCCCGTCCCGGGCGGGGGACTTCCTGACCTGTCCCCTGCTGTACCGGCTGCGGGTGATCGACCGGCTGCCCGAGCCGCCGAGTGCGGCGGCGACCAGGGGCACGCTGGTGCACGCGGTGCTGGAGCGGCTCTTCGACAGCCCCGCGACCGAGCGGACGCCGGAGCGGGCGCTGGGCCTGCTGCGCCCGCAGTGGGAGCGGCTGCTGGGCGAGCGCCCGGAGCTGGGCTCGCTGTTCCCGGACGATCCGGACGGCGCGGCGCTCGCCCGCTGGCTGGCGGACGCCGAGAAGCTGGTCGGCCAGTGGTTCCGGCTGGAGGACCCGACCCGGCTGCACCCGGTGGAGCGCGAGCTGTACGTGGAGACGGCCCTGGAGTCGGGGCTGCTGCTGCGCGGCTACATCGACCGGGTGGACGTCGCCCCGAGCGGCGAGGTCCGGCTGGTGGACTACAAGACCGGCCGGGCGCCCTCGCGGGACTTCGAGGGCAAGGCGATGTTCCAGATGAAGTTCTACGCGCTCGTGGTGTGGCGCTGGAAGGGCGTCGTCCCCAAGCGGCTCCAGCTGGTCTACCTCGGCGGGGGCGGGGACGTGGTCAGCTACGACCCGGACGAGGCCGACCTGCTCGCGGTGGAGCGCAAGCTGCGGGCGCTCTGGGAGCGGATCACCCACGCGGTGGCCACCGGGGAGTTCCCGGCGACCCGCAACCGCCTCTGCGACTGGTGCGACCACCAGGCCAGTTGCCCGGAGTTCGGCGGCACTCCCCCGCCGTACCCGCTGCCGCTGTCGCGTACGTCTGACGAAGACGATCCCACGGGGGATCAGATGAGCAAGGAGTCCTAGTGACGATCCGAGTGCTGCTGGTCGACGACCAGCCGCTGCTGCGCACCGGTTTCCGGATGATCCTGGAGGCCGAGTCCGACCTGGTGGTGGTCGGTGAGGCCGGCGACGGTCAGCAGGCGCTGGACCAGGTGCGGGCGCTGCAGCCCGACGTGGTGCTGATGGACATCCGGATGCCCAGGATGGACGGCGTCGAGGCGACCCGCAGGATCGCCGGCCCCGGGCGGGACGGCCCGGCCAAGGTGCTGGTGCTGACCACCTTCGACCTGGACGAGTACGTGGTGGAGGCGCTGCGTGCGGGCGCCAGCGGCTTCCTGCTGAAGGACGTCCCGGCGGAGGAACTGGTGCAGGCGATCCGGGTGGTGGCGGACGGCGCGGCGATGCTGGCGCCGAGCATCACCCGCCGGCTGCTGGACATGTACGCCACCAAGCTGCCCTCGGGCGAGGAGGCGCCGCCGCAGGCGCTGAGCGCGCTGACCGAGCGTGAGCTGGAGGTGCTGAAGCTGGTGGCGCGCGGGCTCTCGAACGCGGAGATCGCAGCCGAACTGTTCGTCAGCGAGACCACCGTGAAGACGCACGTCGGCCATGTGCTGACCAAGCTCCAGCTGCGCGACCGGGTGCAGGCGGCGGTGTACGCGTACGAGAGCGGGCTGGTGCGCCCGGGCGCCCTGTAGGGCGTGTAGGCCCTTTCCGGCCGAACGTGCCGGCGGCCCGCCCGCCTTCCCCGTGCACCCAGGGGGAAGGCGGGCGGGCCGCCGTGTCGAGGGGTGTCGTCCGGTCGTCTACTTGCCGGCGCTGCGGCTGATCTCCCAGAAGCGGAACACGCCGGTGGTGTCGATGGTCGACTCGACGCCGGTGATGTACGAACGCGACGCGAAGAAGCCCTTGTTCTGGTACAGCGGGATGAGCGGCGCGTTCTCGGCGACGATCTGCTGGATCTGGGCGTAGCCGGCCACCGCGGCGCTGCGGTCGGCCTGCTTGAGGCCGTCCGGCACCAGCTTCTGGCTGATCCGCGGGTCGTCCCAGCCGTGGTGGTAGGCGCCGCCGTCGATGAGCAGCGGGGCGATGTAGTTGTCCGGGTCCGGGTAGTCGGCGAACCAGCCGATGAGGTACGCCTGGTAGCGTCCCTCGGACCAGCCGGACCGGTACTTGTCCCAGTCCGGCTCCGTCTGGACGGTCACCTGGAACAGGCCGCCGGCCTCCAGCTGCTTCTTCAGGGTCTCGGGCTCGGCGCTGCCGGCCCGCGAGCGCGACCAGGTGAGGGTGAGCTTGACCGGGAGCTGGACCTTGGCGTCGGTGAGGATCTTCTTGGCCTTGCCGCTGTCCTGGTCGCCGTAGCGGTCGAAGAAGGCCGTGGTGTGGCCGGTGACGCCGGCCGGGACCATCGCGTACAGCGGCTGGACGGTCCGGGCGAAGACATCGCGGGCGAGCGACTTGCGGTCGAGCAGCTGGGCGGCGGCCTGGCGGACGGCGACGTTGCCGGCGACCGGGTCCTTGGTGTTGAAGACCAGCGAGCGGGTGTCGTTGCTGTCGCCCTCGACGACCTGGAGGTCGGTCTTGCCGCCCTGCTGGTCGGAGTGCATCTGGGCGGCGGTGTTCGGGTCCAGGCTGTTGTCGGTGAGGTCGACGTCGCCCTTGTCCAGCGCGGCCTTCAGGTCGGCGGGCTTGTCGAAGTACCGGACGGTGAACTTGCTGTTCCGGAGCTTGGCCTCGCCGTTGTACTTGTCGTTGGGCACCAGGACGACCTTGCCCAGCTGCTTGGCGGTGTCGCCGTTGCCGCCCATGACCTCGACCGTCTCGAAGCGGTACGGGCCGGAGCCGATCAGCTTGTCGTTGGGGACGACCTTGTCGGCCGGGTAGGCCTGGTGGTCGAGGATGGCGCCGGCCGGGCCGGCCAGCTTGGCCGGCAGGGTGGCGTCGGGCGTGGAGAGGTGGAAGACCACCTCGGTGTCGCCCTTGGCCTCGACGCTCCTGATCGAGGAGAGCAGGGGGGCCGCGCCGTTCTGGTCGTTGATCTTCTTGGTGCGCTCGATCGAGAACACCACGTCGGCGGCGGTCAGCGGGTGGCCGTTGGAGAACTTCAGGCCGGTCCGCATGGTGCAGTGGTACTGGGTGGCGTCGCCCGCGGTGAACTCGCAGGACTGCGCGGCGTCCGGGGAGGGGGCGCTGGAGGCGGCCGGGAAGGTGAGCAGCGACTGGAAGGTGTTGCGCAGCAGCAGCCAGGAGCCGGAGTCGTAGGCGGCGGCCGGGTCCAGCACGCCGGTGAGCTGGGTGGTGCCCATGACGATCGGCTTGCCGCCGTCCCCCTTGACGGCGTCGGTGACCGATCCGCAGCCTGCCGCCGTCACGGCGACAAGACCGGCGCAGCCGAGTACTGCCAGGCGTTCAGCTGAAGTCTTCACGGGGCGCGTCCTTCTGGGTGCGGTCCGACCGGGGCCGGCGGCCCGCGTCGAGGGCGCTCCGGGTGCGGAAGGCGTGCGCGGGCCTGGCGCCCGTACGACCGCGGGCGGGACGGGGTTGCCCGTCGTCGGCGGTGGCAGGGCGCGAGGGAGGGGAACGAACTGGAGTAGCGTGCCATATCGAACACGCACGACCGATACCCGTGCAGATGACGTTTGGGACACGGTGGTTGAGGGCATCGCGAAACACCCGACGAGTTGTCAGGCAATGCCCTTTTTCTCCCCGGGCGGGCGTCGGCGGCGGCCGGATCCGGCCGCTTACCGGCGAGTAGACCACCCTCGCAATGAGATGACAATCACACCCGCGAAGTGACCAGCGAGCGCAGCAGTTCAAGATCGACCTGCTCCAGCGAGGAGCGCACCAGCCGCCCCGGGGCCGGCTCGATCGGCGCCACCGAGGGCACGGCGATGACCGGGCAGCCCGCCGCCTCGGCCGCCCGCACCCCGGTCGGCGCGTCCTCGACCACCACGCAGCGGGCCGGGTCCGCGCCCAGCCGCCGGGCCGCCTCCAGGTACGGGTCCGGGTGCGGCTTGGTGCGCGGCACCTCGTCCCCGGCGACCGTGAAGGCGAAGTGGTGGGAGCCCAGCGAGCGCAGCACGATGTCCACCACGTGCCGGTGCGAGGCGGTCACCAGGACGGCCGGAATCCCGTGTGCGGCCAGGGTGTTGAGGAGGCGTTCGGCGCCCGGCATGAGCGGCACGCCGCCCGCCAGCAGGTCGACGAAGCGCTGGTTGATCAGCACCGTCAGGTCCGCCGGAGCGAGGTCCACCCCGGTGGTGCCGACCAGGTAGTCGATCACCCGCGTCATCGGACCGCCGACCACCTGGGCCCGGTCCTCGTCGGTCAGCGCGTGGCCCAGCTCGGCGAACAGGGTGACCTCGGCCTGCCACCAGAAGTCCTCGGTGTCCACCAGCGTCCCGTCCATGTCCAGCAGCACCGCCTGCAGGCCGCGGCCGTCCCCGCGGTCGAGGATCCGGGCGGCGGTGGAGGTGGTCATGGCGGGAGTCCTTCCGTCGGTACCCCCCGGGCGCGTTCGAGCACCCCCCGGGGATGGCGCGGGCCGGCCCGCTGGTGAGCGGACCGGCCCGTTCAGGATCATCCAGGATACGCCCGGTTCGCCCGAAAAGAGCGAACGGAACGAGGCGCCCGGGTTACCGGGCGTTGAAGTACTTCGCCTCCGGGTGGTGGATGACGATCGCGTCGGTGGACTGCTCCGGGTGCAGCTGGAACTCCTCGGAGAGCACCACGCCGATCCGCTCGGGCTTCAGCAGCTCGGCGATCTTGGCGCGGTCCTCCAGCTCCGGGCAGGCCCCGTAGCCGAGGGAGAAGCGGGCGCCCCGGTACTTGAGCGCGAACATGTCCTTGACGTCCTGCGGGTCCTCGCCGGAGAAGCCCAGCTCGTAGCGGACCCGGGCGTGCCAGAACTCGGCCAGCGCCTCGGCCAGTTGCACCGACAGGCCGTGCAGCTCCAGGTAGTCGCGGTAGGAGTTGTCGGCGAACAGCTCGTTCGCCGCCTCCGAGATCCGGTTGCCCATGGTGACCACCTGGAGGCCGACCACGTCCCGCACGCCGGTCTCCTCCGGGCGGAAGAAGTCGGCCAGGCAGAGCCGGCGCCCGCGCCGCTGGCGGGGGAAGGTGAAGCGGGTGCGCTCGGTGCCGTCCTCGTGGAAGACGATCAGGTCGTCGCCCTTGGAGTTGGCCGGGTAGTAGCCGTAGACCACGGCCGCCTCCAGCCAGCCCTCGGTCTGCAGCCGGTCCAGCCACATCCGCAGCCGCGGCCGGCCCTCGGTCTCCAGCAGCTCCTCGTACGAGGGCCCCTCGCCGCTGCGGGCCGCCTTCAGGCCCCACTGGCCCTTGAACAGCGCGTCCTCGTCCAGCCAGGAGGCGTAGTCGGCGAACGGGATGCCCTTGACGATCCGGTCGCCCCAGAACGGCGGGGTCGGCACGGTGTTGTCGACGGTGACGTCCGAGCGGATCTGGCCGAGGTTGACCTCCGGCTCCTCCACCACCTCGACCCGGGCGTGCCGGCGCTGCTTGAGCTCCGGCAGGCTCGCGCCGGGCACGCCGCGCTTGACCGCGATCAGCGCGTCCATCAGCCGCAACCCCTCGAAGGCGTCCCGGGCGTAGCGGACCTCGCCCTCGTAGATCTCGTGCAGGTCCTGCTCGACGTAGGCCCGGGTGAGCGCGGCGCCGCCCAGGATCACCGGGTAACTCGCGGCCAGCTTGCGCTGGTTGAGCTCCTCCAGGTTCTCCTTCATGATCACGGTGGACTTCACCAGCAGGCCGGACATCCCGATGACGTCCGCCTTGTGCTCCTGCGCGGCGTCCAGGATCGCCGAGACCGGCTGCTTGATGCCCAGGTTGACCACGTTGTAGCCGTTGTTGGACAGGATGATGTCCACCAGGTTCTTGCCGATGTCGTGGACGTCGCCCTTGACGGTGGCCAGCACGATGGTGCCCTTGCCCTCGCTGTCGGACTTCTCCATGTACGGCTCCAGGTGGGCCACCGCGGTCTTCATCACCTCGGCGGACTGGAGCACGAAGGGCAGCTGCATCTGGCCGGAGCCGAACAGCTCGCCGACCACCTTCATGCCGGACAGCAGGGTGTCGTTGATGATCTCCAGCGCGGGCCGCCCGGCCAGCGCCTCGTCCAGGTCGGCCTCCAGGCCCTTGCGCTCGCCGTCGATGATCCGGCGCTGCAGGCGCTCGTCCAGCGGCAGCGCGGCCAACTCCTCCGCCTTGGACGCCTTGACCGAGGCCGAGGAGACGCCGTCGAACAGCTCCAGCAGGTGCTGCAGCGGGTCGTAGCCGTCCCGGCGGCGGTCGTAGACCAGGTCGAGGGCGGCCTCGCGCTGGTCCTCGGGGATCCGGGAGATCGGCAGGATCTTGGAGGCGTGCACGATCGCCGAGTCCAGGCCGGCCTCCACGCACTCGTGCAGGAAGACCGAGTTCAGCACCACCCGGGCGGCCGGGTTGAGGCCGAAGGAGATGTTGGACAGGCCCAGCGTGGTCTGCACGGCCGGGCGGCGGCGCTTGAGCTCGCGGATCGCCTCGATGGTCTCGATGCCGTCCCGGCGGGACTCCTCCTGGCCGGTGGCCAGGGTGAAGGTGAGGCAGTCCACCAGGATCGAGCCCTCGTCGACGCCGTAGTCGGCGGTCAGCTCGGTGATCAGCCGCTCGGCGATCTCGACCTTCTTGTCGGCGGTGCGGGCCTGGCCCTCCTCGTCGATGGTCAGCGCGATCAGGCCGGCGCCGTGCTCGCGGGCCAGCGAGGCGATCCGGCCGAAGCGCGAGTCCGGGGCGTTGCCGTCCTCGTAGTTGACCGAGTTGAGCACCGCGCGGCCGCCGAGCGCCTCCAGGCCGGCCCGCAGCACCTGCGGCTCGGTGGAGTCCAGCACGATCGGCAGGGTGGAGGCGGTGGCCAGCCGGCCGGCGATCTCCTTCATGTCGGCGACGCCGTCGCGGCCGACGTAGTCCACGCAGAGGTCCAGCAGGTGCGAGCCGTCCCGGATCTGGTCGCGGGCGATCTCCACGCAGGCCTGCCAGTCGCCGGCCAGCATCGACTCGCGGAACTTCTTCGAGCCGTTGGCGTTGGTGCGCTCGCCGATCGCCAGGTACGAGGTGTCCTGGCGGAACGGCACCGCCTGGTACAGCGAGGACGCCGAGGACTCCGGCTGCGGGGTGCGCGGGGTGACCGGCCGGCCCTGCACCCGCTCGACCACCTGGCGCAGGTGCTCGGGCGTGGTGCCGCAGCAGCCGCCGACCAGCGAGAGGCCGTACTCGCGGGTGAACACGTCGTGCGCGTCGGCCAGTTCGGCCGGGGAGAGCGGGTAGTGGGCGCCGTCCTTACCGAGCACCGGCAGGCCCGCGTTCGGCATGCAGGACAGGCCGATCCGCGCGTTCTTGGCCAGGTAGCGCAGGTGCTCGCTCATCTCGGCCGGGCCGGTGGCGCAGTTGAGGCCGATGTAGTCGACGCCGAGCGGCTCCAGGGCCGTCAGTGCGGCGCCGATCTCGGATCCGAGCAGCATGGTGCCGGTGGTCTCCACGGTCACCTGCACCAGCACCGGCAGGTCCAGCCCGGCCTCGGCGAGGGCGCGCTTGGAGCCCAGGATGGCGGCCTTGGTCTGCAGCAGGTCCTGGCTGGTCTCGACCAGCAGCGCGTCGGCGCCGCCCGCGATCAGGCCGGCCGCGTTCTGCTGGAAGCCGTCGCGCAGCGTCTCGTACGGGGCGTGGCCGAGGGTGGGCAGCTTGGTGCCGGGGCCGATCGAGCCGAGCACCCAGCGGGTGCGGCCGTCGGCGGCGTGGGCGTCGGCCACCTCGCGGGCGATCCGGGCGCCCGACTCGGACAGCTCGAAGATGCGCTCCGCGATCTCGTACTCGCCGAGTGCGGAGAAGTTGGCGCCGAAGGTGTTGGTCTCGACGCAGTCCACGCCGACCCCGAAGTAGGCCTCGTGGACGGAGCGCACGATGTCCGGCCGGGTGGCGTTGAGGACCTCGTTGCAGCCCTCCAGGTTCTGGAAGTCCTCCAGCGTCGGATCCTGTGCCTGGAGCATGGTGCCCATCGCACCGTCGGCGACCACCACCCGGGTGGCGAGCGCTTCACGCAACGCGTTCGCGCGGCTCTGCTGAGTGATGGACGGATTGGCTGCAGTGGCCATGGGGCTTCTCCCTGGTGCGACGGCTGTCGGCTTTGCGGGCCCGCTTACTCGGGCCCGCACGTGGCCAGGGTATCCGGCCCGCGCCCCGGCCTGCGGTCGCATTCCGTATCCTGAGCGTTCGACCGCAAGGGGGGAGCAACCGCGTGGGCCGATTCCCGACCGTCGCGCGACGCGTCACGGGGGCCCTGGCGGCCCCGTTCCGGGCGTTGCGCAAGCGCTGGCGGAGCTGGTCCTGGTGGCGCCGGGCGCTGCTGGCACTGGGCCTCGCGGCGGCCGTACCGGCGGCCGCGCTCGGCTCCGCCTTCGTCGCGATCCGCTTGCACTACACCGGCGACCCGTCCGCCGAGGCCCGCACCCGCGGCCGGGACGCGCTCTGGCTCGGCCACGCCTGGGTGGACGGCCGCAAGGGCGAGGCCGACGTCGCCGCGCTGGTGCGACAGCTGGCCGGCACCGGCGTCCGCGACCTGTACGTGCACACCGGCCCGCTGGAACACGACGGCTCGCTGCCGCCCGCCGTCCACCCCCGGGGCCGCTGGTTCACCGACGCGGTGCACCGGGCGCTGCCGGACGTCCGGGTGCAGAGCTGGCTGGGCGACGAGGTCAAGCCGGAGAAGGACGCCCTGGACCCGGAGGACGCCCCCACCCGGGACCGGGTCACCGCCTCCGCCCGGCAGGTCCTGGACCTCGGCTTCGACGGCGTGCACTTCGACATGGAGCCGATCCGGCCCGGCAGCGCCGGCTGGCTGGCCCTGCTCGACCAGGTCCGCCCGGTCACGGCCGGGCGCGGCGCGGCGCTCTCGGTGGCGGTCCCCCAGCTCGACCCGGTGCCCGGCCTGCACACCGCCGGGATCCTGCTCACCGACCACGGCAAGTGGTGGGACCAGGCGTACTTCACCGAGACCGCCCGCCGGGTCGACCAGGTCGCCGTGATGGCGTACGACACCAGCATGCCGACCGAGCCGCTGTTCGGCGGCTACGTCGCCCTGCAGACCGAACTGGCGCTGGAGGCCACCCCGGCCGGGGTGGACCTGCTGATCGGCCTGCCGTTCTTCTGGGACGACCGGCACGGCCATCGGGGTGACGCCGAGACCGTGCCGGCCGCCGTCCGGGGCGTCCGGCTGGGCCTGGGCCGCCAGGATCCGGGGCGGCGGAACTTCGGCGTCGCGCTGTACGTGGACTTCGCCGCCACCCCGGAGCACTGGGCGGCGTACCGGCGCGGGTGGGTGGACGCCTGAGGGGTTCCGGCGGCGAGCGCGGGAGGGGCGCCCTCGGGAAGGGTGCGTGCGGGAAGGGTGTGCGCAGAGAGGGCGTGCCGTCGCGCCGCGTCGCCGCTCGGACACCGTCCGCACCCACCCCGGAGGAGCTGACGGATCGTCAGCTCGGACGGTCCGGATATCCGCTGGATCGGGGCGGCACGCTCCCCCAGACTGTCCCGGTGCCCGGCCGCGGTGCGCATCAAAGCCCGTAGGCTGGGCAGGTAGGGACCATGGGGCGAGGCGTTCCATGGGTGACGAGAGGTTCGACAGTCGGCAGCCGACCCGTCGGCGCCCCGGCAGGCCAGCCGAGGCGGCGCAGGTTCGACCGCCGACCGGAGGGAGACGCTGGGTGATCGAGCTGGAAGATGTTCCCGAGTTGATCGACCCGGTGATGGTCTGCGCTTTCGAGGGCTGGAACGACGCGGGCGACGCCGCCTCCGCGGCTCTGGCACATCTGGACGACACCTGGGGCGGCAAGGTGATCGCCGCCCTGGACGCGGAGGACTACTACGACTTCCAGGTCAACCGGCCCACGGTCTGGCTGGACGGCGGCATCCGCCGGATCACCTGGCCGACCACCAGGCTCTCGGTGATCCGGGTGACCGAGCCGACCACCCGGGACGTCGTCCTGGTGCGCGGCATCGAGCCGAGCATGCGCTGGCGCTCGTTCTGCAACGAGCTGCTCGGCTTCGCGCACGAGCTCGGCATCGAGCTGGTGGTGATCCTGGGCGCGCTGCTCGGCGACACCCCGCACAGCCGCCCGGTGCCGGTCAGCGGCGTCACCTCCGACCCGGAGCTGGCCCGCCGGCTGGACCTGGAGGAGAGCCGCTACGAGGGCCCGACCGGCATCGTCGGGGTGCTCCAGGAGGCCTGCACGCACGCCGGGGTCCCGGCCGTGACGCTCTGGGCGGCCGTGCCGCACTACGTCGCGCAGCCGCCGAACCCCAAGGCGACGCTGGCCCTGGTCAACAAGCTGGAGGACCTGCTCGACCTGCGCATCCCGCCGGGCGAGCTCGGCGAGGACGCCCGGGCCTGGCAGCTGGGCGTGGACCAGCTGGCCGCCGAGGACAGCGAGGTGGCCGAGTACGTCCAGCAGTTGGAGGAGGCGCAGGACACCGCGGAGCTGCCGGAGGCCTCCGGCGACGCGATCGCCCGCGAGTTCGAGCGCTACCTGCGCCGCCGGGAGAACGTCGGGCCGACCGGCGAGAAGCCGGTGGCCGGGCACGCCACGGCGGAGCGGCCGGCCGAGCCGGAGGCCCCGGGCGCGGCCCGGGAGAGCCAGGACGGCGACGAGGAGTAGCCGCCGCCCCGGGGCCCGCCCCGGACAACGCCGAAGGGGCGTCAGGACACCTGGTCCGGACGCCCCTTCGGCGTGTTGAGGGAGGGCTCTAGAGTGCGACGCCCAGCAGGGCGTCCACGGTGCGGCTGACCAGGCCGGGCGCACCCATGTCGGTGCCGCCCCCGGCCTCCTGCCGCTCGGCCCAGCGGTCGACGGCGGCCAGCGCGGCGGGCGCGTCCAGGTCGTCCGCGAGCGCCGTACGGACCTCGTCGAGCAGCTGCTCGGCGGCCGGGCCGTCCGGCCGGGAGACCGCGGCCCGCCAGCGGGCGAGGCGCTCGACGGCCTCGTCCAGGGTCGCCTTGGTCCACTCCCAGTCCTCGCGGTAGTGGCGCGAGAGCAGCGCCAGGCGGATCGCCGCCGGGTCGACGCCCTCACGGCGCAGCGCCGAGACGAAGACCAGGTTGCCGCGGGACTTGGACATCTTGTGGCCGTCCAGGCCGACCATGCCGGCGTGCACGTACGCCTTGGCGTACGGGTGGGCGCCGGTGGCGACCTGGGCGTGCGAGGCGCCCATCTCGTGGTGCGGGAAGGAGAGGTCGCTGCCGCCGCCCTGGATGTCGAAGGACATGCCGAGGTACTGCAGCGCGATGGCGACGCACTCGATGTGCCAGCCGGGGCGGCCGTGGCCGAGTTCGGTCTCCCAGGCGGGCTCGCCCGGGCGGGCGGCGAGCCAGAGCAGGGCGTCCAGCGGGTGGCGCTTGCCCGGGCGGTCCGGGTCTCCGCCGCGCTCGGCGAAGACCGGGCGCATGGCCTCCTGGTCGAGGCCGGAGACCTGGCCGAAGCGGGGGTCGGACTCGACCGAGAAGTAGATGTCGCCGTCCACCTGGTAGGCGGCGCCGCCGGCGAGCAGCTTCTGGACCAGCGGGACGATCCACGGGATCGACTCGACGGCGCCGATGTAGTGGGCCGGCGGGAGCAGCCGCAGGGCGGTCATGTCCTCGCGGAACAGGGCCGTCTCGCGCTCGGCGAGGGCCACCCAGTCCTGACCGGTCTCGACCGCCCGGGCCAGCAGCGGGTCGTCCACGTCGGTGACGTTCTGGACGTACAGGACGTCGTGGCCGGCGTCCTTCCACACGCGCTGCACCAGGTCGAAGGCGTTGTAGGTGGCGGCGTGGCCCATGTGGGTCGCGTCGTAGGGGGTGATGCCGCAGACGTAGATCCGGGCAGTGCCGTCCTGCGGCACGACCTCGCGGACCGTGCCCGCTGCGGTGTCGAAGATACGGAGGGGGAGCCCCTGACCAGGCAGGGCGGGAACCTCGGAGGCGGGCCAGGCATGCATGGAACCGACTTTAACCTTGCGAACATTTGAAAGCCTAACCAGTACACAAGATCGACTGGATTCGCTTCCTGTCGTTGCCGGACCGCTTCCCGACTGATAAGGAGCGGACCTTGACGGGCCCGGCGTTGTTTCGGGCAGGAATGCGGCAGGCTTCGGGCGGGTGTTGGGCAGGCGTCGAGCAGGCGTTGGGCAGGCGTTGGGCAGGCTTTCGGACACGGTTGAGCGCCCGGTCGACCCTGCCGCCGACCGGGCGCCCGGCACCCCGGGGAACGCGGCCGGAGCCGCTACGACCGCTGCCAGAGGGCCGGCACGTTCGGCGGCTCCCAGCCCACCATGGCGGTGTGCGCCTGGAGGCAGAGGTAGGAGGCGCCGGAGTAGGTGACGCGGTCGCCCGCGTTGTAGGAGGCTCCCGGCTTCCAACTGCCGCTCGGCGGCGTGGGCGTTCCGGTGGGGGTTCCGGTCGGGGTGGCGGTGGGGGTCGGGCTCGGCGTACCCGGGGTCTGCGGCACGTCCAGGACGAAGTCGTAACTGCCCTCACGGCCCGGGCCGTTCTGGCGGACGTTCATCAGCAGCCGGGCGTCGTAGATGGTGTCCGTGCTGTTGCGCGGCTCGCCGGGGAAGTAGAGCTGGGTGGTGAGCACCGGGCGGCCGGGCGCCTGGAGCTTGACGTGGAGGTGCCGGGTGCGGCCCGGGTAGAGGCCGGGGACGATCGTGTCCAGCTTGAAGGCGCCGTTCGCGTCGGTGAACTGGTGGCCGCGGAAGGTGAAGCCGGCGTTGTCGTAGGCGCCGTTGTCGTCGGCCTGCCAGAAGTCCAGCAGGACGCCGGAGATCGGTCGGCAGGCGCGGCCGAAGACGTAGCCGCTGACGGTCAGCCGGGTGCCGGGGCCGTCGTTGACCATGGAGCTGCGCAGTGGGGAGTTGGGCTTGAAGTAGGGGCCCTCGGTCTGCTCGATGGTGGGGTCGTCGCCGTCGTGGCACTCGGGGGTGAGGCCGAGGGGCCGGCCGGTGCCGGCCTGCTCACGGGCCAGCGCGACGCCGCCGCCGACCAGCAGCGGGGCGGCGCCGAGCGCGGCAGCGGCCTTCAGGACGGTCTTGCGGCTGATCATGCCGTCGGGCGTGGGCATGCGCCCTCTCCTTCGGGTGGGGGGTGGATGTGGGGGGGCGGCCCTTGCCATGGTGGGGGCATGACAAGGGCCGAACCGGCCGCCCGTCCGCGCGCGCCGGACCGGCCACCGGTGGCCACCAGCAAAGTTACGGGCCGTCCGGGGCCGCCGCGATGGACGCGATCCGGGGATCGTGGTGATTTCCGTCGACCCGGGCCCGGAACTCCCCCGGCGTCATCCCGGTCTCCCGCCGGAAGAAGCGGCAGAAGTAGGCCGGGTCGGCGAAGCCCGCCTCCTTCGCGACCTGACGAATCGTCAAATCCGTGCACGCCAGCAACCGTTTGGCCTCCAGGGTCTGCTGGCGCCGGATCAGCCCGCCCGGGGTGCGGCCGGTGGCCTGCTTGACCAGGGTCTGCAAGTGGCCCGGCGAGACGCCGAGTTCCTGCGCACTGGACGCCACCGAGTACCGCACCCCGCCCGGACCGGCGATCAACCGGGTGAAGGCGGAGGCCACTTCGGTCGGGCGGCCGGGCGGCGACGGCCGCTCCCCCGGCCGGGCGGCGCGCAGCGCCCGGACGATCAGGATGTGCAGACTGGCCCGCAGCACGCCCTGGTAGCCGGGCTGCCTGGAGCGGTACTCGTGTTCCATGTCGGCGAGCAACGCGCCGACCGGCCCGGCCTGTTCGCCGAGTCCGAGCGCGGGGCGGGTGGCCAGGGTGCGCAGCGCGGCGAGGTCCTGCGGGTTCCGGAGCAGGAAGTCCTCGTTGAACAGGACGACCTGGCCGGTGAGTTCGTCCGCATCCGACCAGTAGTGCACCTGGCCGGGTGTGATCACGCACAACTGCGGTGGCGCCAGCGGCCGGTGGACCAGGTCCAGGACGTGGGCGCCGCGGCCGCCGGTGACGTGGACGATCTCGTAGAACGAGTGCCGGTGCGGGAAGCCCGCCCGGGACAGCGGGCCGATCGTGTCGAAGCTCCCGATGGCGAACGGGAGCAGGTGCGGCAGCGGGACCTGGAGCCGGTGCAGCGGCAGGTCCGGCGTGGTACGGGGGGTGGGGGTGGTCCGTAACGCGTCCATCGGAGCAGTGTGCTGCCGGTTCGCGGACAGGTCCAGACCATCAGCCGGCCCGAACCGGTCCGCGGGATACGTCCTAGACCGGGGGCCAGGGGATCGAGGGCCAGTCCTCGGAGGGCAGCGGGTGCCGACCGGTGCGGCGCAGCCCGGCCACCCGGGCGCGGGTCGCCTCCAGTTCGGCGGCGGTCACGTGCGGGGCGAGGCGCGCGGCCAGCTCACCGTCCAGCCGCTCGGCGAGCCGGGTCAGCACCTCCAGCGCCTCGGCGGGCAGCGGCTCGCCGGCCCAGCCCCAGAGCAGGGTGCGCAGCTTGCCCTCGGTGTTGAAGGTGACGCCGTGGTCGATGCCGTAGACGCGGCCGTCGGCGGCCGGGATCAGGTGGCCGCCCTTGCGGTCGGCGTTGTTGAGCACCGCGTCCAGCACGGCGAGCCGGCGCAGCCGCTGGTCGTCGTGGTGCACCAGCAGCGCGGTGCGTCCCCCGCCGACCTCGGCCCGCACGATCGGCAGCCAGCCGTGCTCCGGGCCGCGCGGGTCCTGGAGGGCCAGCAGCGGCTCGGCCTGCGGATCCGGCTCGACCCACAGCTGCACCATCCCGGGCCCGTGCGGCCCGTCGCGCAGCACGGTCGGCGGCACCAGCGCCCAGCCGGTCGCGGCCGACACCTCGTACGCGGCGACCTCGCGGCCGGCCAGCGTGCCGTCCGGGAAGTCCCACAGCGGGCGCTCCCCGGCGACCGGCTTGTAGACGGCCTGAGCGCTCAGCGAACCGTGCGTGGCGGTGCAGTACAGCGCGGCGTTGGACGCCTCGGTGAGGCGCCCGTGCACCGTCAACTCGCCCTCGCGCAGCAGCTCCAACGCGGTGGGCACGTCGGCGGCGAGGGCAGCGGCGGCCGCCGGGTCCGCCTGCGGCGGGGTCTCGGTGTTCAGCGCCGGTAGCCGTTCGCGCGCGGGCACAGGTGGCCCTCCGGGTCGAGCGGCAGGTTGCAGAACGGGCAGGGCTTGCGGCCGGCCGAGACCAGGTCCAGCGCCCGCTTGGCGAACACCCGGGCCATCGCGCCGGACAGCCGCACCCGCAGCATGTCCGGACCGTTGTCGTCGTCCTCGAAGACCGCCGCGGCGCTGTCCTCGTCCTCGCCGTCCTCCTCCGCCTCGATCAGCGCCTGCGCCTCGACCACCAGGCAGCCGTCCACGCTGTCCCAGGCCAGGGCCATGGTGCCGACCCGGAACTCCTGCTCCAGCGGCAGGTCCAGCGGCGCGGTGTCGAGCAGGTCCTGCGGGGCGGCGGCCGGGATGGAGACGTCGCCGCCGCTGCGCCGCAGCGCCTCGTCCAGGACCTCCTCGATCCGCTCGGCGAGCGCCGCCACCTGGGTCTTCTCCAACAGGACGCTGGTGATCCGGCCCCGGGCACTGGCCTGGAGGTAGAACGCCCGGGCACCGGGCTGGCCGACGGTGCCGGCCACGAACCGTTCGGGCTGGTCGTAGAAGAAGACCTGACGGGGCACGCTCTCGCTCCGGATCGTGTCGGTCGTGGGGATCACAGGGATCGTTCGGACGTCATGGCTCGGGCTGCCGTACGGCGGCCCGCGCGCGGGCTCGCCACGCGGCGGGGCTCGTTAGTCACCCTACGACCTCCGGGCCCCCGCAGGGGAGCCGAGCCGCAGTGGCACCGGCCAGCTCAGGCGGTGCCGCCGGTCCCTACGGGGCAGGGTGCGACGGCTCTCCCGCCCACGTCATGCGGCTCCGGGCCGGGTGGCTTCGGTCAGGCCGGGTGGCGCCGGTCGGGCCAGGGTCGGGCCAGGCGGGTCAGGCGGGTCAGACGGGCCAGGTGGGACGACCGCCTCAGGTGGTGCCGCCGACCACCGCGTCGCCCGCCGGGGCGGCCGGGGCCCCGCCGGGCCTGGGCGCGAGCGAGGCGAGGTCGCCGGTGTCGCCCATCCTCAGGACGAAGGGCCGCTGCGGGGTGTAGCGGATCGCGGTGACCGAGCAGGGCTCGACGCTGATCCGCTGGAAGTGGTCCAGGTGCAGGCCGAGGGCGTCGGCCACCACCGCCTTGATCACGTCCCCGTGCGAGCAGGCCAGCCAGACCGCGTCCGCGCCGTGCTCGGCGGCGATCTTCTCGTTCCACTCCCGGACCGCACCGACCGTCCGGTGGCTCAGCTCGCGCAACGACTCCCCGCCGGGGAAGGCCGCGGCGGCCGCGTGGTCCTGCACGGTGCGCCAGAGCGGCTCCTTGGCCAGCTCGGCCAGCGGCCGGCCGGTCCACTCGCCGTAGTGGCACTCGCCCAGCCGCTCGTCCTCGGCGGGCGGGCCCAGCTCGGGCCGAGCCGCCAGCAGCGGCTCCAGGGTCTGCCGACAGCGCTCCAGCGGGCTGCTGACGGCCTGCACCAGCGGGATCCCCGCGAGCCGACCGGCCAGCGCGGCGGCCTGCCCGCGCCCGGTGTCGTCGAGGTCCACGCCGGGCGTCCAACCGGCCAGGATTCCGGCGGTGTTCGCGGTCGAGCGGCCGTGGCGGACGAGCAGCAGGGTGGGCATGGGGCTCAGCCTACGGCCTCCGGGCGCGGGCGTGGAGTGTCGGTGCGAGGTGCGGGCGCGGGGTGCGCGGCCGTGGGGTGCGGGCGCGCAACGCGCGGTGGGCTGCGGGCCCTCCTGGGCCGCCGCCGGCACCGGCCCGCGACGCCGTCCTGGCCCGGCTCCGCCCCGGGCACCCCGCCCCGGGCCACAATGGCCCGATGATCGTCCACTGCGCCAGCTACCACGACGGCCACCGGATCGAGGCCCCCGACGACCTCGCCGGCGCGCTCGCCGCCGCCCGCGCCGCCGGGCCCGGCGGCTTCGTCTGGATAGGCCTGTTCGAGCCCACCGCCGAGGAACTCAACCACGTCGGACGGGAGTTCGCCCTGCACCCGCTGGCCGTCGAGGACGCCGTCAGCGCCCACCAGCGCCCCAAGATCGAGCCGTACCAGGGCTCCCTGTTCGTCGCCCTCAAGACGCTCGGCTACCACCCCGGCGCCCACGCGGTGACCATCGGCGAGGTGATGGTCTTCCTCGGCGCGGACTTCGTGATGACCGTCCGACACGGCGCCGACGCCCCGCTCTCCGGCCTGCGGGCCCGGCTGGAGAAGCAGCCCGAACTGCTGCGCTACGGGCCCAGCTCGGTGCTGCACTCGGTCTGCGACACCATCGTCGACGGCTACATGGACGTGGCCACCGGGCTCCAGACCGACCTGGACGAACTGGAGGCGGACGTCTTCGCCCCCGGACGGGTCGGCCGCGACACCGCCGGCCGGATCTACGGCTACAAGCGCCAGGTGATGACCGTCCGCCGCGCCACCGGCCCGCTGCTGGAACCGACGCTGCGCCTGGCCCGCGGCGGCGAGCCGTACATCCGCTCGGAGACCCTGCCCTACCTGCGGGACGTCGCCGACCACCTGGCCCGGGTGACCGACCAGGTCGAGGGCATGGACCGGCTGCTGTCCGACATCCTCAACGCCAACCTGGCGCAGGTCAGCGTGCAGCAGAACAACGACATGCGGAAGATCTCGGCCTGGGCGGCGCTGGCCGCCGTGCCGACGATGATCGCGGGCGTCTACGGGATGAACTTCGAGGACATGCCCGAACTGCGCCAGCCCTGGGGGTACCCGGCGGTGCTGTCGCTGATGGTCGCGGTCTGCATAGTGCTGCACCGGGTGTTCAAGCGGCACGACTGGCTGTAGTGCCGCTCGACGGCCCCGGGCGGCTACGCCAGCCCGGCGCGCTCCAGGGCCTCGACGCCGGTGCGCAGCGCCTGGATCCGCTCGTCCAGGGTGAAGCCGGACGGGGCCGGATTCGTTTATCACCTGGAAGGATAGCGCCCTCGTTGCGGCCGGACTCCGGCCGTGCCCAACCGTGCGCCCGCCCGTGCGCCACGGGGGAACGGCGCACGGACGGGCGGCTACTGGCCGGGGTCCGGCCCGGTGTAGGCCGATGAGCGGAAGGTGCGCGGGAACGCCCGGGAACCGTGCCGCTGGTCGAGCCACCCGGTCAGGCCGGACAGGTCCCCGCCGATCGTCGCGGCCACTATCAGGCCGTGCAGCGCGCCAGCATCGGTCCCGCCCATCTCGGTCAGGAAGCGCTGATACCGCGCCCCGACCCCGTGTTCGTATCCGGCCATCGCCAGGTGGAAGCGGGTCGCGATGCCGGGCTCCGCCTGGTCGAAGTCGGACGGCTCCAGGCGGCCAGTGGTGTCACGGAAGGCCAGCCGATCGGGCAGTGCGATCCGCTCGGCCAGGTCGAGCCGATCGGCCACCGTGGCGGCGATCGTCCGGGCCTCCCGATCGGTCGCCCCCTCCATCACGATCCCGAGGTTCCGAGTCGAGACGGCGTCCTCCTGGTCCCGCGCCGAGTAGGTGCGCCCCTGCGGGTCACGCCGGTTGATCCCGTACCGGCTCCGGACCACGTGCCCGTCCTGGAACCGGTACTCCCGGAACGACCCCCAGTGGAGGCAGTCATGCGCGTAGGACCGGAGCAGGTCCAGCGCCACCAGTTCGGGCGAGGTCAGCCGGGGGTCGCTCAGCCGCCCGTACCTCGTGATCACGGAGGCCATCTGCTCGTGCCGGTAGCCCTGGTTCGGGTGATGGAACCCGCCGAACGCGTCGGGCTGCGTCGAGCGCACCCCGACCCACACCCGATCGATCGGCAGGAGCTGGTTCAACCCCAACTCCCGGTAGCGGTCGGCCAGGAGCGCCGCCCCCTGCCGGAACACCTCCCGCGCCGACTCGTCCGCCCAGGTGTCCAGCACCCAGTGGAGCAGCGAGAACGTCACGTGCGGGTGCGCCTGGTCCAGCGCCGCCGTCGCCCGGCGCGAGGCCAGCAGGTGCGCCAACTCGGCGCGCTCGGTCACGTCTCCGGCCAGGTGCTCGTTCGGCCCCAGACACGAGGGGGTGAGCGAGCGACCGAGGGTCAGAAGCGCTGACGGCTGATCAGCTGTCGGTGCGACTCCTGCACTCCCTCGGGGAGCTTGTCCGGTGAGAACCATCGGGCCTCCAAGATCTCGAACGAAGCGACCTTGATCCGTCCGCTGACGTACAGCGCCTCGTAGGCGACTTCGACGCGCAGCTTGTATCCGCTCTTCAGGTGCGCCAGCTCGCACACCTTCACCGTGAGTCCGGTCTCCTCCTTGACCTCACGGATGATCGTCTCTTCGAAGCTCTCGCCCTTGTTCGCGTAGCCGGTCGGTAGCCCCCACTGCCGACCCTCCGGCCACATCCGGTGCTTGAGGAGCAACACCCGGCCTTCGTCGTCGCGAACGATGCCCGTGACCCCGACCATGAACTTCGAGTGCCACAGCCACAGAACGCGCCACTGCATCGGGCCCCGGATGATCCGCCAGAGCTTCGCAGCGATCTTCTTCATGGGTTCGCCCCTTCATTGGTCGGGCCACCGCGCGCCGCTCGCGCGGTCGGCCCACGATCCCGCACCCCACCCCACCGACATCAAATCCCGTGATGATCAGACCAATTGGGGTGCGTCAGTGCTGGTGCCGGTACCACAGGCGATCCGAATGCAGGGTTGCCCGTCCGGCCACCTCGGCAGCCACCGGATCGGCCCCGCCCGAGGCGTTGGACGGGTCGGCCGGCGCGGGGGCATAGAGGTCGAACCGCAGCCATCCGGCGTGCTCCTGCAACGGCTTCTTGCCCTGCTCGGCGCGGATGCGGGTGGCGTTCACCGCGTACTGCTTACGGGTGTCGGCCGTCATCAGCCACAGACGCGCGTGGTAGGCGTCGGGGAAGGCGAGCAACACGGGCTTGCCGGAGAGGTCCGGGAGGGTGCAGAACTCGCCCAGGAGCACATCCCGCAGGACATGGGAGCCCGCCGCCGCCACCACCTCATAGCGCATGACCATGCCCGGCTTCGGCTCTCCGGGCGCCGCCACCAGTTCAAGCGGCGGCATTGCGGCCCAACCTCAACTCCGTGCACCTCGGGCACGGGCACTCCGGGTCGAGCGGGTAGGTCAGCGCACGACCGGTCGGGTTCGCCGCCCGGTACTGCTCCCTCAACGCGGCCATCGTCTGCGGACTGGCCTTCTCCCTACTCCGGTGCGAACCGGCGGACCTCACGGCAACGGACACACCTGGCTCCTTTTCGCTCGGCTTCGTGGAATGAGATGCCAGGCTAGGGGAATTCCAGATAGGGACTCAACGATATTCCCGCTATCGACTAAAGATCTTGAGATGTCCCTCGATAGTGGTCGGCCCACTCCGCCAGTTTGACCCGAGCATCCTCACCCCACAGCGAATAGCCCTCGAAGGTCCGGAACTCGTCCAGGTACTCCTGAATGTCTCGGGGGTCACGGAACACAAGCGCGCCCGTGGAGACCTCGACAGTTGCTAGGGCCTCGTCGTAGACGGTGAATACGTTCAATGGCGCCCACGGCATGTGACCAGCCATCGGGATAATCCCGAGGCGTACATTGGGCAACCGGGACACAGAGACCAACCGGTCAATCTGCATCGCCATGGCCTGCGCGGGAACAAGAGGCCAGCGGCAAGCCTGTTCAGTCAGAATGAAGTCGAAGCGCTTAGCCGGCTCGTAGAGGACGGCCTGCCGTTCAAGTTTTTTGGCAATAGCCTTCGAGTGATCGCCGGGGAACGGGGCGAGACTGGCCCGGATGTACTCAGGAGTCGCAAGAAGACCGGTGATCATGGTTGGCAGAAAGTATCGAAACTCGCCGGTGGTACGTTCAAGCGTCGCCAACTCGACTTGCTTCTTTTCGAGCCCCTTCCTGCGCAGGGCCCTCGCATCCTGCCACTCCGTGTTGGCGATGCGGGCAAGCGCCGTGACGTGGGCGATGAGATCGGGCGGCGCGTCCAACGCCCGCAGGATCAGTTCGACGTCAACCAGCGACGGCGTGACCTTGCCGGTCTCGATCTTGGAAATTTTGGACTGCGACATGTTGACACGCCGAGCGAGCTGGACCCCGGAGAGTCCAGCTCGCTTGCGAAGCTCTTGAAGGATTGCTGCCAGGTCCGAATTCGATTGACCTAGCTCTTGTGGATCAAGCGCCAATGCCCTTCACGTACTCCTCAAAAGGCACCGATTCAGCGATTGCAATCCGCTGATACTCGACGAAGGGGCTCATGTCGCCCTCGAACACGGTGCGGTCGATCTGCGTTCCGTCGGGCAGGTAGTTCATCAGCACCACCTCCCTTTTGTCGAACATCCAGTAGTCCGAAACGCCGGCCAGCGGGTTAGGGCGATCCGTGACGTCCATGATCCGAATTTCTTCCCCCGCCCAGGCATGCGGCAGATAGTACATGAACTCGTAGCGCAGGTACTCGGAGAGCGGTCGCGTGACAATGCGAACGCGCCCCTTGGACTTCCCTTCTCGACGCACCCGCTTGAGGTCGTCCGTGTAATCGTTGGAGTGCGCACGCGGGTCGATTCGCTCGCCCGCCCGGAACGCTCGCAGCTCCTCGATCTCCTGCGGCACGTTGTAGGCCGGAAGAGTTTCCAGGCGCCATGCCTCCGTCTTGAAATCCCGGAACCTGGCCTGCCAAGCATCACCATCCAAGCGCACGGACGGCCTCCCGAAGCACGCTCTCGGGGATCTCCACGAGCCCTTCGCCGTTGGGCGGCATGAAGGCGTTGGACACATCCCCCTGAACCACGAAGGTCCCTCGCTCGGTGCGGTACACGTTGGGGCAGTCGTTCTGGTTGCACTCCCCCGAGCCGCTGCCGTTGCCCGTGTTGGTCAGCCGCGTGAGACCCGACCTGTCGTCCATCTCAACCCCCTGGAACTGCGGCCCTGCCTGGACCGCCCAGGAATGACGCTAGAGAGCCCTTCGGCACATGTCTATGACAGGACGGAAATATTCCCGTGTTGGACTAAGGATCATGCTGGAGCGACCCAGAACGCACGAAAGGCCCCGGCTGCCCAGTTCGTTGGGCGGCCGGGGCTGGTGTGCTGGGGCGGTCAGATGCGGTTGCCCCAGCGGTGGGCGGCGAGGCTGCGGGCGGCGCTGGAGCGGCCCGCCCGGAGTTCGTCGCTAGGTTTGAGGCACGCCCTGTGACTCATGTCAGAACTGACATGAGGCACAGGGCAACTGCGGAATTCTCCGCAGTTCTGGCGTGGGGGCGTCCTCGGAAAATTCCGAGGTGCAGGGGTCTGGGCCCGGTCACCACGCCCGGCGGATCAGCCTCTCAGCGATGGCCTGATGGTCCGGCTTGGCCGGGGGGCCGGGTCGAGCCCGCCGGAGCCGAACAGCGGGCGCGGGATGACGGCCTCGGCCAGGTTGCGGCACAGCGCGTCCAGGTCCACGAAGGGGGCGGCGGTGCGGGCGGCGTCGGCGGCGAACGGCGGCAGCGCGTATCCGGCGATGACCTGGTCCGTCTCGGCCCGGCGGGCGTCCTCGGCGGCCTGGCCGCGTAGCTCGTCGACCTCGACGGACGCGCCGCTGTGCTCCTCGCGGACGTGGGCCAACTCGGCTTCCAGGTCGGCGATTCGTGCGTCTCGCGGGTCGGGCTCGGGCTCCGGCCGGCCGGAGGGGTCAGCCTCGGCAGCGGAGGTCGGCGCGGGGTCGGCGGGCGCGGGGGTGCCGGGATGGGCGACACCGCCCGGGATGACCTCGGCGGGCGTGGGCATGGACTCTCCGATCTGGGCGGCAGGACGGGGGCAGTGCTCATGTCCACTTGGACATGAGCACCCGGAGCCCAATGTCAGATCTGACATTGGGCTCCGGGCCGTGCCGGTCACGCCTTGGCGGGCGGGGTGACCGTGAAGGCGATGGCGCGGGCCGCCCCGCGACCTCCCCCGCCGAACGGGCCTGTACCGCGCGGGTCCCGGTTCCGTGTCCGGATGTTCCGGTGCTCGATCTGCGCGCCGAACAGCTTCGCGTTGAACTCGATCTCCTGGCTCGGGTCGTCCAGGTCCCAGAAGCCGGGGTGATCAGCGGTGAGGAGGAGACGGCCCGCGTTGGTCTCCCTGGCGAGCCGCAGCCCCTCCAGGACGTCACGCCCGAGGCGATCCACGGCGGACGCCGCAAGTCCGTCATAGGGCCCGCGCTGGGCCTTGAGCCACGGCCCCAGCTTCGGACGCGTGAGCGGGTCGGACGCGCCGGACACCTCCCAGTCGTCCGCCCACCCGATGACGTGCCCTCCGGCTCGCTCGGCCGAGTCGAGGATCGCGTCCCGCTGCCGTGCCGGTGAGCTGGTAGCCGCCTGCACGCGGGAGAGTCGGCGAACGCCGAGCAGACAGCGCCCGCAGCCGTCGTACGGCGTCACGGGCGCGTCATTGGTGCTGGTCATAGTGGGCATGTGTTCCCCAGGGGCCGGGGCGGCTCGCGCCGCTGAACGGGCGAACCCGGGCCCCCAGGGATGCCCGCTGCTAGGCGAGCCCGGCCAGTTCCAGGGCCTCGACTCCGGTGCGCAGCGCCTGGATCCGCTCGTCCAGGGTGAAGCCGGACGGGGCCAGGGTGAGCGTGGTGACGCCCTCGTCGGCGTAGGCCTGCATCCGGTCGGCGATCCGGGCGGTGTCGCCGATCAGCGAGGTGGCGTCGATCAGGTCGTGCGGGACGGCGGCCGCGGCGCCCGCGTAGTCCTTGGCCAGGTACTTCTCCTGGATCTCGTCGGCGGCCTGCTCGTAGCCCATCCGCCGGGCGAGCTGGTTGTAGAAGTTCTTCTCCTTGCTGCCCATGCCGCCGATGTACAGCGCGGCGTAGGAGCGCTGGGAGTCGACGCCGGCCTTGATGTCCTCGCCGACCGCGATGGTGACGGTCGGGCACAGGTCGAAGCCGTCCAGGCTCTGCCCCGCCTTGGCGCGGCCGGCCTTCAGCGGGTCGAGGGAGAGCGCGGCGTGCTCGGGCGAGAAGAAGATGCCGAGCCAGCCGTCGGCGATCTCGCCGGTCTGCTCCAGGTTCTTCGGGCCGATCGCGGCGATGTACAGCGGGATGTGCTCGCGCACCGGGTGCACGGTGAGCTTGATCGGCTTGCCGGGGCCGCCGGGCAGCGGCAGCGTCCAGTGCGCGCCCTCGTGGACCAGCCGCTCGCGGGACATCGCCTTGCGGATGATCTCCACGTACTCGCGGGTGCGGGCGAGCGGCTTGTCGAACTTCACCCCGTACCAGCCCTCGGAGACCTGCGGGCCGGAGACGCCGAGGCCGAGCCGGAAGCGGCCGCCGGACAGGGTGTCCAGGGTCGCCGCGGTCATCGCGGTCATCGCCGGGGTGCGGGCGGGGATCTGGAAGATGGCCGAACCGACGTCGATCCGCTCGGTCTTCGCGGCGACGAAGCTCAGCACCGTCGCGGCGTCCGAGCCGTACGCCTCGGCCGCCCAGCACACCGAGTAGCCGAGCCGGTCCGCCTCCTGGGCCACGGCGATGTTGTCGGCGTCCATGCCGAGACCCCAGTAGCCGAGGTTGATTCCGAGTCGCATGTGCCGAACCTTCCAGTCGGTGAGGGTTGGTGGCGAGGGTAGCCGCGCACTCGCCGGTCATGCTACTGACCGGTAGTGGTGGTCTGGGTCACACCCGCCGCCGACCGGGCCAGGTGATCGTTCTGCGGGTCGCCACCCCTGCCCGGACACCGGCCGCTACGCTCAGCCGACGTGGGGAGCGCTCTCCCCACCTGCGCGTTCTCAGGGCTACCGGGGCGCCCGGTGCCACCGGCCAGTGGAGGACCCGTCCGATGGAAAAGCGTCACCTCGGCCGTACCGGTCTCCAGGTCTCCCGGCTCGGCCTCGGCACCATGACCTGGGGCCGCGACACCGACGAACACGAGGCCGCCGAGCAGCTCAAGGAGTTCGTCGACGCCGGCGGAACCCTGCTCGACACCGCCGACGTGTACGCCGACGGCGGCGCCGAATACCTGATCTCCCGGCTCACCGACAACCTCGTCCCCCGCTCCGAACTCGTCATCGCCACCAAGGCCGGCAGCGTGCCGGAGTCCGCCCGCCGCTTCGACGGCTCCCGCGGCCACCTCCTCGCCGCCCTCGACGCCTCGCTGCGCCGACTCGGCACCGACTACGTCGACCTGTGGCAGGTGCACTCCTTCGACCCCATGACGCCCGTCGAGGAGACGCTCAGCGCCCTCGACATCGCCGTCTCCTCCGGACGCGCCCGGTACGTCGGGGTCTGCGACTTCAGCGGCTGGCAGCTCGCCAAGGCCGCCACCTGGCAGCGCGTCCACCACGGGCGGACCCCGCTGGCCGGGGCCCAGCTGGAGTACTCGCTGCTCCAGCGCGGCATCGAGCGCGAGGCGCTGCCCGCCGCGGCGGACGCCGGGGTCGGGCTGCTCGCCTCCTCGCCGCTCGGGCGCGGGGTGCTCACCGGCAAGTACCGGCACGGCGTCCCGCAGGACTCGCGCGGCGCCTCGCCGTACCTGTCCGGGTTCGTCCAGCCGTACCTCGGGGAGCGCTCGCGGCGGATCGTCGACGCCGTCGCCACGGCCGCCGACGGCCTCGCCAGCAGCCCGCTCGCGGTCGCCCTCGCCTGGGTCCGGGACCGACCCGGAGTGGCGAGCGCGCTGGTCGGGGCCCGTACGGTGGCACAGCTGCAGGCGGCGCTGTCAGTGGAGGCGCTTACGCTACCGGGTGAGATCCGTGGTGCGCTGGACGACATCTCGTCGCCGGTGCACCGCTACCCGGACCAGGGGTGGAGCGAGCTGTAGCCCCCCTCGTTCAGCTGAACACGCAGTGGAGTGACCCTTGGAGCGGACGATGAGTGACACGGAGAACGGCGCTCCGGAGGAGACCTCGGCAGTCTCGGTGAGCCCGACGGAGAAGGCGAGCCCCGCGGAGACGGCGAGCCCGGCACAGTCGGCGAGCCCGGCGGAGAAGGCGGCGGCGATCGCCGAGCTGGCGCAGCGGATCCGCAGCATCGGCCCGCAGGCCGCACCGCCGGAGGGCGAGGGCCGCGCCGCGGCTCCCGAGCACGCCAAGGACGTCAAGGACGGCCAGGGCGCCAAGGCCCCGACCCCGTCCCCGGCTTCCGCGCAGCCCGACCAGCAGCGCGCGCAGGCGCTCAAGGACACCGCCGAGGTACTGACCGCCGGGGGCGCCCCGGCCGATCTCGCGGCCGCCGCGGTGGCCGAGTTCGGCGACGGCGCCGCCGAACAGCTGCGCTCCGACCCGTGGGCCGTACTGTCCCTGCCCGGCGTCCGCCCCGAGCACGCGGACGGCTTCGCCCGCGGCCTGCTCGGCCCCGCCGCCGGCCCCGGTGACCCGCGCCGCGCCCAGGCGCTGGTGCCGTGGCTGCTGGAGCAGGCGGCGCTGCGCGGCCACTCCGCCGTCGAGGTCGCCGAGATCGCGGCCGGGCTCGACCGCCACGGGCTGCCGGACTCGGCCGCGGCGATCCAGGCCGCCGTCCTGGACGGGCGCGCGATGCCGTTCCAGGAGGAGCTGACCGGCCCCGAGGCGCACGCGGCGGGCGGCGACGAGGACGAGGAGCCGCCGACCCGGACGCTGCTCGCCCTGGAGCGGCTCGCGCTGGCCGAGGAGAGCCTCGCGGACGGGCTGGTCCGGCTGATGTCGACCTTCGTGCCGGGCGAGGACCCTGAGCCGGGCGACGAGGACGCGGCGGCGGAGGAGGATCCGGAGGAGGAGGACACGGCGGAGGACGCCGAGTCCGCGGCCGACTCCTCGCCGGCCTCCGGCTCCGAGGCGGCCTCCGGCTCGGGCGCGGCCCCCACGGAGGACACGGTGGAGGCCACAGCAGAGGCCACGGCGGAGGAATCTCCGCAGGCCCCCGCCGCGCCCGGCCCGACCGCGTGGGCGGCTGCCGGCGAGGCCGCGCCGTCCTCCTCCGCGACCGCCCTGATCCAGGCCGTCGCCGACAGCGCCCTGGTGCTGCACACCGGCGGCGAGGCCGCCCGCGCCGAACCCGCCGCGCTGCTGGCCGCTGCCGGCGGCCTCGGGCTGCGGGTCTGGGCCGCCACCTGGACCGACCAGGGCCGGGAGTCCTTCGCCGCGCTCACCGACACCCCGGCCGCCGTGATCACCCTGGCCGACCTGCTCTCCGGCGCCGCCGGGCCGGGCCGCGCCGCTGACGGCACGCTCGCCCTGGACGTCCTGGTCGTCCTCGACGCCCCGCTGCTGGACGTCGAACTGGCCGCCACCGTCCTGGAGTCGCTCGCCGACGGCACCCGGCTGGTGCTCAGCGGCGACCCCGGCCAGCTCTGGTCGGCCGGCCCCGGCCGGTTCTTCGCCGACCTGCTGGCCGCCAGGGTCTGCCCGGCGGTCGCCTCCCGCACCCCGGACTTCGGCCCGATCGGCGAGCTGGTCTCCGGCGTCGGCATCGGCGAGCTCCAGCCCGTCGAGGCGCCGGACAAGGAGGTGGTCATCCTGACCGCGAAGGACGGCGGCGAAGCCGTCCACCGCGCCCTCCAGCTGCTCACCGACTCCATCCCCCGCGCCCTCGGCATCCCCGCCGAGCAGGTGGTGCTGCTCACCCCCGGCCACGGCGGCCCGGCGGGCACCCGGGCGCTGAACGCCGCCGCGAAGGCCCGGCTCAACCCGGGGCCCGGCCGGTTCGGCGGCTTCGACCCGGGCGACCGGGTGGTCGACTCCCCGGCCCCCGGCGTCACCCGCCCGGCCCGGGTGCTGGACGGCGACGCCACCGGCCTGCACCTGGCGTACGCGGACGGCTCGCGCCGGACCGTCCCGCCCGCCCAGGCCGGCCGGCTGCGGCACGGCTGGGCGCTGACCGTCCACCAGGCACTCGGCCGCCGCTGGCCGGGCGCGGTCGTGGTGCTCCCGGAGGACGCCGGCCCGGCGCTCACCCGGCAGTGGGTCTACACCGCCTTCGGCCGCGGCGAGCGGCACCTGTCCGTGGTGCACGCGGCGGGCCCGGCGCTCGCCCAGGCCGTCACCGAGCGCCCGGCGCAGCCGCGCACCACCCGGCTGCGGGCGATCCTCGCCGAGAACGCCGCCTCGGCGTACTAGCCCTGTCCGGCGGTTGGCGGAACGCGCGGAGGGCGGGCCCCCTACAGGTGGGGCCCGCCCTCCGGGTGTCTGCACGACGAACGGTTCAGTCGTCGGGGTCCTCGTCGTCGTAGACCTCGCTCACGTCGAACCGGCAGATCAGCATCTGCGGGTCGGCGTGCTCGAAGGGTTCCGGCAGCCACTCCCCCGGCTCGGTCGGCTCCGCCGCCGCGACCCAGAGCGTCGAGTCCGCCTCCTCCAGGCCGAACTCCTCGCTGCGGGCGGCGATCTCGTCCGGCTCGTACTCGCCGAACAGCACGCCGATCGCGGCGTTCACCCCGCTGGTGCCGCCCCCGCCGGGGGTCAGCGACTCGTCGAGCCGCTCGGCCTGGGCGCGCAGCCGCTTGGGGTCGGCGACGTGGTAGTCGCGGCGGATCAGCACGCTGATCGCCTCCGGCTGTTCGGGGCCGTGGTAGCCGCCCGGACCCTCGTCCCCGGGGATCTCGAAGGGGGTGACCTCGTCGTAGACCTCGTAGAGGATCTGGTCGTAGGCGATGGCCGCCGTCGCGAGCTGCTCGTAGGCGGCGGACACAGCGGGATCATCCGCTGCGCTGGGGCTTGACACCGCTTCCAGATGACGGTCGATGGCGGCCTTGACCGCCTCGGCGGCGGCGCGTACCTCGGCAATGGTTGGCTGCGCGGCATCAGACATGGTGCAGACGCTATCTCCCCGCGGTGTCGGTACGCACAGCGGTTGTCACCTACACCCGCGATTTCACCGCAACTTCCCCCCTGATGTCCGATCCGCGTGGTTCTGTCCCCGCGCATGCCCGGCGCGAAGGGCGTGCAGCCGGGCCGCGCGGGGCCGATCGGGTGCCGCTTCGCGCGCCGGGATCGGGGTATCCCGTCCGGAGGAACAACGGAACTGATGCACTGTCAGGCGAGCTGGCGCGCCCCGGCCGGTCCGGGGCGTCCTGCCGGGGCGTCCTGCCGGGTCGGACGGACGTCCGGGAGGACGTCCGGAAATACCCGGGCCGACTGTCCGAGGCAGGTCGTAGGCTTGCGTGCAGGTGATTCTCAGGAGGAGCGTTTTGACCCCACCGAAGCCGGTCCGGCAACCGGAGTACGAGTACCAGTCGCTGCGCATGCCGCGCGGCACCACGCGCAACGCGGCACGCCAACTGCTCACCGAGCACGCCGAGTACGGGCACTGGGAGCTCGACCGGCTGCGGCTGTTCCCCGACGGGAGCCGGACGGTCCGGCTGAAGCGGCGGATCATCCGGCAGGTCCGGAGCTGGTGACGGGCGAGCGCGTCTGAGCCCACCCGCCGCGGCGGGGGTGGACAGGCGGGGCGCCCGGGCGGGAGGCGGCCGGGTCGGGGAGCTCCGGGCCCGGGAACGCGCCCGTCGCGGTGGGGATTTCACGCCGGGCTTTCGGGCCGGGGCTTCACGTCACCGTCAGGCCTTCGTACGGGCTTTCACGCCGGGCCTCCGCTTGCCCGCGGCCGCCCGTACCTCCAGGCGGCCGCGGGCGCGTCACGCTCCGGCGTCGTGCTCCGGCAGCGCCGCTGGGGTGCGGCGCCGCGGGGTGTGGCCTAGCGGCCGCTCAGCGGGCACCGGCGCGGGCGCGGCGGTAGAGCACGCCGCCACCGAGCAGCAGGGCGAGGCCGGCGGCGCCGAGCAGTTCGACGTCACCGGCGCCGGTGGAGGCCAGCTGGCTGCCGACGGCGCCGCTCGGCGAGGAGGCGACGGCCGGGGCGGCGGCGCGGGCCGCGACCGGGGCGACCTGGCCGCTCGCGACCGGCGCGACGGCGGGGGCCGAGTGTGCGCCGGCCTCGGGGGTCGTGGACGGGCCGCCGTTGCGCGGGTTGCCCGGGACCTCGCCGCCGGCCTGCGGCGGGATGGACGGGCTGTGCTTCTCGGGGCAGTCGTCGGCCGGCTTCGGCGCCGGGGCGGGCTGCGCGACGTTGGCGCAGTCGTTGCCGAAGGCGGGGTTCCCGACGCCGACCACGTCAACGGAGTTGCCGCAGGCGTTGACCGGGACGTGCACGGGGGCCTGGATGCTGTTGCCGGAGACCACGCCGGGCGAGTTGGCGGCGACGCCGGAGGCGGACGCACCCGAGGCGGAGGAGCCCCGGCCGGTGCCGCCGTTGGCCCCGGAGCCTGCGTGGGAACCGGAGCCGGTGTGGGAGCCGGAGCCCACGTGGGAGCCGCCCGGCTTCGCGGCCTCGGGGTGGCCGCTGACGTTGGCGCAGCGGTTGCCGTAGGACGGGTTCAGCACGCCGATCACGTCGACGGTGTTGCCGCAGGCGTTGATCGGCACCTCGACCGGCACCTGCACCGAGTTCCCGGAGGCGACGCCCGCCGAGCCGGCGGCACCTCCCTGGGCCTCGGCACCCGCGTAGGCGTAGCCGGCGGTCGAGGCCAGGACACTGCCGGTGGCCACGACCGTGAGGATCCCCTTCTTGGCTACATTCCTCATCTTTTCCCCTGACGTATCGAGAACGACGTGACGACCTTGACGTAAATACCTTCCGAAAGTCGGAATTTCCGTATATCCGGATATCCGGCAAGGTCTTCGACTGCACAGGAGTTAACGAGAGGACGGCGGGCAGGTTGAGCCGAACGAACCAGCTTCACCCGATCGAGCGATTGCCCCCTTGTTCACCTCTCCGCACCCCGCACTCGCACCCCGCATGCAAGCGACCCCCGGGCGGCGCGTCCGCCACCCGGGGGTCGAATGAGTCGGCTCAACGAGCCTCAGCAGCTCGGAGCGTGACTCAGAAGTTGGCGCAGTGGTTGCCGAACGCCGGGTTCAGCACACCGATCACGCTGACGGTGTTGCCGCACAGGTTGACCGGGACGTGCACCGGGATCTGCACCTGGTTGCCGGCGACGACACCCGGGGAGCCGGCGGCCACACCCTCGGCGGCGGCACCGCCGTGAGCGGACGCGACACCGGCGGCGGCGATCACCAGGCCACCGGTGGCGGCGGCAACAGCGGCGATCTTCTTGACCTTCATCATTCCTCCTGTATGGACAACGCAACCCGTTCGGCGGGTTGCACAGGGATGAACGAGGGTGTGGCAAACGGGGTACGGAACAGATTTGCCATTCACTCGCAACGGTGACGTCTCGCACGCACGCTCGATCCGCATTTCCTTGCAGGATCGTTTCTGTTGATCTCCTTCGCCCTGTCCCAAATCATTAGCTCGGACAATGCGGACGGCCCGCCCCCGGCACTCCGGGAACGGGCCGTCCGCCCAAGGTGCTCAGCCCAAGGAGCTCAGCCCAAGCCGCTCGACAGGCAACGCTCGGCAGGCAACGCTCAGCAGGCGTCGAGGAACCGGTCCAGCACCCGGACGCCGAACTTCAGCCCGTCCACCGGCACCCGCTCGTCCACACCGTGGAACATCCCGGCGAAGTCCAGCTCCGGCGGCAGCTGCAGCGGCGCGAAGCCGAAGCAGCGGATCCCGAGGTCCTGGAACGACTTGGCGTCCGTCCCGCCCGACAGGCAGTACGGCACCGCGCGGGCGATCGGGTCCTCCGCCCGCAGCGCCGTCTGCATCGCCTCCACCAGCGCGCCGTCGAAGGTGGTCTCGATCGCCTTGTCCGAGTGCAGGCTCTCCCGCTTCACGCGCGGGCCCAGCACGCTGTCCAGCTCCGCCAGGAACTCCTCCTCGTAGCCGGGCAGGAAGCGCCCGTCCACGTGTGCGGTGGCCTGGCCGGGGATCACGTTCACCTTGTACCCGGCGCCGAGCATGGTCGGCTGGGCGGTGTTGCGCAGCGTGGTGCCGATCATCTTGGCGATGCCGCCGAGCACCCGCAGGGTCTCGTCCATGTTCTCCGGGTCGAGCTCGACCCCGAGAGCGTCCGACAGCTCGTTCAGGAACGCCCGTACGGTCTTGGTGATCCGCAGCGGGAACTTGTGCCGGCCGAGCCGGGCGACCGCCTCGCACAGCTCGGTGATCGCGTTGTCGTCGTTCTCCATCGAGCCGTGCCCGGCGCGGCCCTCGACCGTCAGGCGCATCCAGTGCATGCCCTTCTCGGCCGTCTCCACCAGGTACAGCCGCACCTGGTCGTTGACCGTGAAGGAGAAGCCGCCGACCTCGCCGATGCCCTCGGTCACGCCCTCGAACAGCTCCGGGTGCTTGTCCACCAGGAACCGCGCCCCGTACGTGCCGCCGGCCTCCTCGTCCGCGACGAACGCCAGCACCAGGTCGCGCGGGGGCTTGCGGCCGGTGCGCAGCCGGTCGCGGACCACCGCGAGGGTCATCGCGTCCATGTCCTTCATGTCGACCGCGCCGCGCCCCCACACGCAGCCGTCCGCGATCTCGCCCCCGAACGGGTCGTACGTCCAGTCCGCGGCGTTGGCCGGCACCACGTCGGTGTGGCCGTGGATCAGCAGGCCCGGGCGGGAACGGTCCTCGCCCTCGATCCGCACCACCGTCGAGGCCCGCCCCTTGGCCGACTCGAAGATCTGCGGCTCCACCCCGAACTCGGCGAGCTGCTCGGCGACGTACTCCGCCGCCTTGCGCTCCCCCGGGCCGGAGCCGTCCCCGTAGTTGCTGGTGTCGATCCGGATCAGATCGCGACAGATCCCGGCGACCTCCGACTCAGCCGTCGCCCTCGGCCCCGCCGACTCGCTCCGCTCGCTCACGGTCACTCCTCGTCTTTGGCCCGCACCGACGCACCAGCGCGCCACCCCCAGGACCTGCACCCGGGCGTACGAGCACGTACGCCCATCCTCTCCCAGCCCCCGACCCGGATCCACCCCCTGCGCGCCCCCGAAACCCCCTGGTCACGCCCCCGCCACACACTCCCCCTTGCCCCCGCCACCACCCCCGCACCCCCGCCCCGAACCGTTTTGGGACCCCAAGCCGATCTTTGCTACAGTTACATCTGTCAGCGCGGCCGACGAGAGAACGAAAGCCGCAAAGACAACACCCGGTCCGGGTGGCGGAATGGCAGACGCGCTAGCTTGAGGTGCTAGTGCCCTTTATCGGGCGTGGGGGTTCAAGTCCCCCCTCGGACACCAGCTAAGACCCCTGATTATCAGGGGTTTTTTGCTTTTCCGGTCACGGTGCAGCAGTCACGTGACCAACCGCGTGACCCACCGGCCGGCGGACTTGCCCTTCGACCAGGGCGGACAGGCCCAGCCGGCCCGGTGTCGACGCCCACCCCCGTGGCGGAGTCCGCCCCTGCGGGGGAAAGCGGTACCGATAGCACCCAGACCTGGTGGAACCACAGCACGCACTACTAGCGAGTCTCCCGCAGCCGTGTCGCGCTGCCTGTCCGCCTCGACGGCCGGCCGGGACCCGGGGTCAGCGTGCGTCCGCGAGGAGGAAGTCGAGCAGGATCTGCCGGCTCGTCTGGGAGGTGAGGCTGCCGTACGCGTCGTCGAACGCGTGGTCGGCGAAGGGCAGTTCCTTCACCTCCACGTCGACGCCCTGCTTCCTCAGCGCGTCGCCGAGGCCGGTGACGGTCTCGGGGCGGGCGCTGCGGTCGCGGTCCCCGACGACGAGCAGGGTGCGGGGCAGGCCGGGACGGACGTCGGAGGTCGGGGACACCTCGCGGTAGCGGTCCGGGTACTGCTGCGGGGTGCCGCCGGTGTACATCTGCGCCGCCTCGCGGGTCCCGGCCACGTCGTCCTCCCACATCTGCGCGACGTCGGTGCCGGGGTAGAAGCCGATCACGGAGGCCGGGGGCGCAGGGGTGGCGCCCTCGGCGGCCTTGATGGTGCCGTTCTGGAGGCGGTAGGCGGTGTTCATCGCCAGGGTGCCGCCCGCCGACATGCCGCCGAGCGAGATCCGTGCGCCGTCGACGCCGTACACGTCGGCGTTGCGCTGCACCCAGCCCATGGCGGAGACGAGGTCTTGCGGGGCCTTGCCCCAGGTGGGACGGTCGGGACCGGCCAGGCGGTAGTCGACGGCGAAGACGGCGACGCCGTGGTCGGCGAGCCAGCGGCCGGTGCCGCGCAGGTCGTTCTTGTCGAAGGTGTGGAAGCCGCCGGCGTGGGCGAGCACGACAGCCGGGGTCCGCTTGCCCGGGGCCTTCGCGGGCAGGTACGCGTCCACCCGCAGGGGCTCGCCCTCGGGGCTCGCGAACGTCTCGGTCGCGTCCGGCTTCGCCGCGGGGTAGGAGAGTTCGGTGAACACCTGGCCCAGCGAGATGTCGACGCCGGCCTCCCTGGCGGCCTGGAACTGGATGCCTCCGATGACCAGCGCGCCCACGGTGCACAGCGTCGAGACGCCGGTGACCACGCGTCCCCAGCGCACCAGGCCGGCCCGCCAGGCCAGCGCGGCGAGGCCGGCGGCGACGAGGGCCAGCAGGGCCGTGTGGAACGGGTACTGCCCGCCCAGGACCGGCCCGATCACGCCCGCCTTGGGTATCGAGGGGACGTACGCGCCGAGCACGATGGCGACGGTCAGGAACGCGAGGAACGACGCCAGGACGGCGGAGACGGCCCGCAGGATCCGGACGGGCCGGGCGGGCGAGGCGGCGGAGCTTCGGGGTGTGGTCATGGCTGCACTCCTGCGATGGTGCGCGGGGCGGTCGCCGCCGCCCGCGGAACTTGTCGGGAGCCGCGAGGTCCTCGGAACCCACACGGGGGCGGCGAGGACCGGCTCGTACAAGAACGCTAGGAATCCGGCACCCGCACGGGCCTCACACCGCGGAGCCATTCTCCGGAGCAGCTCTCAGGTAGGGGGTCGGGGGGAGACGTCCGCGCCAGTGCCGCCGCACTACCGCGGGATCACAGATCGGTGCGGCCGGGAACGACCAGTCCCGTCTCGTAGGCGAGGACTGCGGCCTGGGTGCGGTCCCGCAGCTGCAGCTTCTGCAGGATGCTGCCCATGTGCGTCTTGACGGTCTGCTCGGCGACGACGAGTTCGGCGGCGATCTCCGCGTTGGACAGGCCCCGGGCGACCAGCGTGAGCACCTCGGTCTCGCGGTTGGTGAGGACGTCGATCCGCACCTGGGCGGGCGGTTTCGCCGAGCCGCCCAGCCGGGCGAACTCCGTGATGAGCCGCTTGGTGAGTCCGGGCGACAGCAGCGCGTCCCCGGCGGCCACGACGCGTACCGCCTCGGCCAGTTGGACCCCGGAGGCGTCCTTGAGGAGGAACCCGCCGGCGCCGGCCCGCAGCGCCTCGTACACATACTCGTCGAGGTCGAAGGTGGTCAGGACGAGGATCCTGGTCGACAGGCCGGCCTGCCCGGTGATCCGGCGGGTGGCCTCGATGCCGTTCAGTCCGGGCATCCGGATGTCCATCACGATCACGTCGGGGCGGAGCTCCTCGGCCTTGGCCACCGCGTCCAGGCCGTCCACGGCGGTCGCGATCACCTCGATGCCGGGCTGGGCGCCGAGGAGCACCGAGAAGGCCTCGCGAACCATCGCCTGGTCGTCGGCGATCATCACTCGGATCGTCATGCGGTCTGTTCCCTGTCTGTCCGGACGGCTGGGGCGGCGGGCACCGGCAGCAGCGCGGTGACCTCGTAGCCACCGTCGGGGGTGGTGCCGGCGGAGAACTCCCCGCCGAGCATCACGGCACGTTCGCGCATGCCCAGGAGGCCGTGCCCGGCTCCCGGCGAGGGCTCGGCGGCCGCGGTGCCGGGCCCGTTGCGGATCCGCAGCCGCAGGGCGGCGTCGGTGTACGTCAGCTCGACGCGGGCCGCGGCGCCCGGGGCGTGGCGCAGCGTGTTGCTGAGCGCCTCCTGCACGATGCGGTAGGCCGACAGCTCCACGCCCTCGGGCAGCGGTCGGCGCGTCCCGGAGACCACCGCCCGCACGTCGAGCCCGGCCGCGCGCACCCCGGCGAGCAGGTCGTCGAGCCTTTCCAGGGTGGGCTGCGGAGCCTCGGGAGCACGCCCGCCGGGACGGTCCTCGGAGCGCAGCACGCCGAGGAGGCGGCGCAGCTCGGTCAGTCCCTCCAGGGCGCCCGCGCGGATGTCGGCCAGCGCCGCGACCAGTTCCCGGGGCGGGTCCGCGACCCGGTACGGGGCGGCCTCGGCCTGGATGGAGATGACGGACATGTGGTGGGCGACCACGTCGTGCAACTCGCGCGCGATGCGGGCGCGTTCCTCCAGGACGGTGCGGTGCGCCCGCTCCTGCGCGAGGGCCCGCTCCTGCTCCGCGAGCCGGGCGCGGACCTCCCTCGTCCGGCGCACCCCGGTCGCGGCGGCCACGACGAGGGCGAACAACACCAGCACGATCACCGTGAAGTACCAGGGCCCGATCCACCCGCCCGCCAGCTGCAGTCCCAGCAGCAGCGCGGTGCTCAGCGCCACCGTCTCGCCCGTCACCCGCGGCGGGTTGCGCAGCGCGACCAGGAACGACAGCCCAGCCTGCACGGCCCACGCCCATCCCGTGTACGGCGCGAAGGGCGGGTACAACGAGAACACCGGCAGCATCACCAGCGACAGCCACCAGGCCGGCAGCGGCCGGCGCAGCGCCGGTACCAGGAGCGCGGCGTGGAGCATCCCGAGCGGCCGCAACGGGATGTCCTCGGTAGCGGAGACGGCCGCGAAGACCGCCACCGCGACGACCGCGCCGTGCGGCAGCCACCTCAGCAGTCCCGGCCCGCTCATGGGCGGCATGGGCTGCGGGGCCGGGGTGAACAGATCCTTCCTCACGGTGTGCAGCGCTCCGCGCACCGACCACCTCCTAGGGGCTCTCTTTCGGATCACGCCGGGCGCGCGACGCCGGGGTGCATTCGGTCACCACGCTACGGAGCGGACCCACCGGCCGGCCTCCCGCCGCGGAGCCGTCCTCGGCCTGGCTCTCAGGTATGAGGCGTCACGGGCGCCCGCCTCCGGAGGGACCGCCCGACGATGCGTCCGCAGCGGCGGCCGGCCCCTGGTGTGGGGCCGGGGCTATCGGGTGTGGAGGCGGTGGGCGGTGCGCCGGACCCACCAGAGAGCGGCTGCGGTGACGGCCAGGGTCCAGGCGAGTTGTGTCGCGGCGTACGGGTGGCCCTGGGCTGCGGAGCGGGCGAGCGGGAACAGGAGGGTGCCGACCGCCAGCGGGCCGCGCAGGTACCAGAGCGCCACCTGGCCGGGGCCGGTGTTGCCCATGGGGGTGTTGACGCCGATCGTCAGGTGCACGGGCACGACGCCCCGGTAGGAGCTGACCAGCGCGGCCGCGGTGAGTGCGGGTACGGAGGCGAGGAGCGGGAGGAGTCCTGCGGTCTCCCGGCCGGCGAGCGCGCACGCCAGTGCGCCGGCTCCGGTGAGCGCGAGGAGGAGGCCGCCGGGCACCGCCGAGTGCTGGAGGGCGAGCGACTTGAACGTCCAGGGCAGGTTGGTGGAGCGCCGCGGGTCGTCGCTCTCCAGCCGTGCCGGCTCGGTGAGTTGAGCGGCCGCCAGGTATTCGGCGACCAGGGACAGCACGACGACGATCTGCTGTGCGGTCGAGGTGAAGGAGGGGGCCGCCGCGGTCAGTCCGACGGCGATTCCGCTCCAGACGACGGCCCACCCCAGGCGGCGGGGGTTGCGCAGCAGGCAGGTGAGGTCGCGCCACGGGACCAGCAGCAGCCGGTGCCGCGGCATGGGGAGGCGGAGCCGGGGGGTGCTGCGCCGCTCCTTGAGCCGCGGCACTCCGGAGCGGGCCTGACGGAGGTCGAGCATGAGGACGGACGTGCTGATCTGGGCGGCGACCGTCGCGCGCAGCCTGAGGGCGGCTTGCGGGATCGCGGGCAGTTCCCGCCAGGCGAGGGCGAGGGCGAGCACCGGGGTGCCGACGGACAGCACCGTGCCGACGGCGCCCGCCGCACCCACGAGGCCGAGCGCCCACAGGAGCGGTTGGGACGCCCACCCCCACGGGCCCGACCAGAGCAGGAGGCCCTGCAGCCAGCCCGTCCGCCCCTGCGTCCATGCCGTCCACACGCCGACGGCGGCGACCGCGGCGAGGAGCCACCCTGCGGCGAAGACCCTGCGGCCGTACCGGGACATCCACTGGTCGTGCCGCTCGACCAGGACGCCGACCGCGCTCGTGGTGAGTGCCACCGAGACGCCCGTCCAGGAGCCCGCGAGGGTCAGCAGGATCCACGACTGCGGGGCCAGGCCCTGCAGCAGGAAGCCCGCGACCGCGCCGGCGACGCCGCTCACCACGGAGGCCAGCGCCACCGAGGACCGCAGCCCCGGTGCGAGCAGGGCTCGCCGGTCGACGGCCGAGGGCAGCAGGAAGCCGGTCGTGGCCCGGTCCAGCAGGACCGGGCCCCGCCACATCGCTCCCCGGGCGGTGAGCAGCAGGGCGAGGACCAGCACCGCCGGGATCAGCGCCAGGAGCGTCGCGGACGCCTGTTCCCCGATCTGCACGGGCGGCCGGTCGGCCGCCCGGGTCGAACTCGTCCACTGGAGCAGGGCGGGGACACCCCAGCAGCCGCCCACCAGGAGGACCGTGTAGGCGATGAACCACGCGCTCCTACGCTTCTCCTGGCGCGTGCCGCTCCGGGCTTCGCGCAGGAACAGCAGGGTGTCCGCGGTGCAGTCCCCCGACCTGTCGGGCACCCGCGCCCTCGTCCCGGTCGCGGGTGCCACGCTGTCGCTCAAACCGTTCATCCTTCCCCCTGCACCGCCCCGGACGGGCCCGAGTGCCCCGAACGCGAGCCGACTTCGACGATCTGGTCCGCGACCTCGTTCAGGGCCCGGTGGTGGGTGGCCATGAGGACGGCCGCTCCGCGGTCGCGGTGCTCCGCGATCAGGCGGGCGAGGGCGGTCCGGGCGTGGGAGTCGAGCCGCTGTTCGGGCTCGTCGAGGATGAGGAGGTCGTGCGGCCGGATGAAGGCGGCGGCGAGGAGCAGTGCCTGGGTCTGTCCGGAGGACAGGGCCGAGGGGAACTGTTCGGACTGCGCCGTGAGGCGGTGCGACTCCAGCGCCCCGTCGACCGCGGCATCGGCTCCGGCGCCCATGCCGTGCGACAGCGCCACGAGCCGCAGGTGCTCCCGCACGGTGAGGTCCGGGTAGAACGCACCGGGATCCATCACCGACGCGACCCGCTTGCGCACGTCCAGGGAATCCTCGTGGATCTCTTCCCCGTCGAAGACGACCGACCCTGCGGAGGGTCTCTCCCGGCCGGCCGCCACGCGGAGCAGGGTGCTCTTGCCGGATCCGTTCTCCCCGACCAGGGAAACGCACTCACCACGGTGGATGCGGAGGGAGACCCGGTCGAGCACGGTGCTGTCACCGTACGCGTGTGTGACATCGACGAGTTGCAGCAGCGGTGCGCCCGCCGCCTTGCCGGTTTTGTTTTTCAATCGACGAGCCGTCTTCTCTCGGATGATCGAAAAGTTCATTTTCACACTTTTCTGAACATTGGGCCGATCATAGCAAGGCGTCCCAATCCTGCAAAGCCGACCCAAATACACCCTCCGGGCGGCCCGACATGCGCCCTCCGGCCGAACCAGAACCCGAACCCGAGGCCGTCAAGTCAAATGGGGCGATTCGAGGCCATACTGACTGTTCGGCGGAATCCGCCACCCGCCCGGATTCTCGATCAAGGCCTGACCTGCGATATCAATGATCGAATACAGGAACACCCGGGGACTCCGCAACAAAAGGGGCATTGCACAGAATTCGAGGAATGTCCACCTACAATGGAATTGGTCAATTTCTTCGAAATTATCCGCCGCCGATTCGCATTGCGCACACCATGAACACATCAAGGGTCTTCCCGTGGTTACCGAAACGACATATGGTCGAACGGCAGCGGCCGGCAGCGGACGTCGGTCCTCTGTGGGTTGGCCGCTGTCTCCACCATCAAAAGGAGAAAGAGTGAACGCCACCGAATCGCGTGTCGAGTTCGTGACCGATGCCGTCAACGCCTCGTTCGCGGAGGCGCAGGAGGGTTTCGCGAACGCACACAACGCTCCCGCGATGACCACCCCCACCATCATCGCCGTGTGCGAGGTCGTCGTGACGGGCAGCACGATCTGCCTCGGCTGCTGAACCAACTGACCCACCGGTGACACCACCCATGTGAGCAGACGGGCCGGAAAGGGGGACGAGCGGTTCCCCTTTCCGGCCCCGCTCGACCGGAGCACGAGGACGCGTGAATGCCATTCACTAAGATCGTCAACGAGCCTTCCCACCCCATATCGCGCGAGGACGCGCATTACTGGACGCTGGCCCCGGCCGCGGTGGGCGAGATCATCAGCGGCCTCGAAGCCTTGACCCGGACAGCCGCCTACGGACCCAACGGCCTTTTGCAGGGCCTGAGTTCGAAACGCGATCGCAGCGTCGTCCCGCACGCTCTCCGCAAGGCGATCGACAGCCGCGGCGGCGCCGTCGCCATCAAGGCCATGGGCGTCGTCGGCGGCGCGCTGACCCTGACCGGCCGCAGGAGCCGGGCGCAGCAGATCACCGGAGCCGGCCTGATGCTGGCCTCCAGCGGCCTGAGCAAGTACCGCACCTCGTTCGGCAGGGACGGGGCGGACCACATGGCCGCCCTGATCTGCGGCTACCGCCTGCTCACCGCCTTGGTCCCCGAGGCCGAGAAGTCCGACGACCTCTTCCTGCGCGCGGTCAACGCCCAGACCTTCATCGCCTACGTGACCGCCGGCGCGGCGAAGGCGATCTCCAGTACCTGGCGGTCGGGCGAGGCGCTGGAACAGGTCCTGCAGACCCAGCAGTACGGGGACAGCGCGGTCGCCAAGTGGCTGAAGAAGAGCCCGCTGCTGTGCAGTTCGATGACGTGGTTCACCATCGTCTGGGAGACGGGGTTCCCGGTCGTCTACCTGCTGGCACCGGCGGACGCCCGCAGGGCCCTGGCCGGCGTCAAGCTCTTCCACCTGGGCATCGCCGTGACGATGGGCCTGCCGCGGTTCTTCTGGGGATTCAGCTCGGCCCACGCGGCGGTCCTCTACGCCGTGGACCGCCTCCCCAGGAACGGGGGCCGGGGATGAGGTTCGAACGCCAGGTGGTCGCCACCTTCGGGGCCGCCGCCGTGGTCAGCGCCTACCTCTCGTACATCCGCCTGGAGGAGGAGTACACCCGGCGCGGCGGACTCAAGGGGACCTCCCTGATCCAGGGCCCGGACGGCCTCGCGATCGAGTACGCGCTCGATGGCGGGGAGCTCGGCCCCACCGCCCCCGTCGCGGTCCTCGAAAGCGGCCTGGGCGCGCCGCTGGAGTCCTGGGACTGGGTGGCCGGGCTGCTCAGCCGGCGCTTCCGGGTCCTGCGCTACCACCGCAGCGGGTACTGGCGCTCGAAGAGCAGGCTGCGGCCGGCCCAGTTGGTCGAGTTCCTCCTGCAACAGCTCGCGCCGCAGGGCGACGTCGTCCTGTGCGGCCACTCGATCGGCGCCCTCACCGCCATGAACGTCGCGGCGGAGTCCGCGTACGTGCGCGAGCGCGCCACCGTCCTGCACATCGTCGACGGGACGGACGCCGTCCTCCTCGGTGAGGACCGCGGGTCGAAGAGGCGGGTGGCGCGCTACAACCAGGACACCGCGCGACGGCTGCTCGGCTCGGCCCTGGGCACCACCCGCTGGCTGACGAGCCCCACCGAGCGGGAACTCGAATACCGCCCGGACATCCAACGGGCGTACCTGGCCTCGATCTCCAGCCCCCAGGTGCTGCTGGCGGCGCGCCAGGAGTACCTGCACGAGCCCCTCACCGGCCAGGACTTCGTGGCCGCCGGGCCGCTGCGGCGCGTCGTCATCTCGGCCGCCAACAACACCGAGCAGCAGCGCAAGCTCAGCGAGCGGGTCGCCGCGGACTTCCACGTCGTGCCGGCGAGCAGCCACCGGTCCATCATCGCCAAGCCCGCCCTGGCGCAGCAGACGGCGGCGATCATCCTGGAGTCTCAATGATGAAGTCAAGATGCCTGCGCGACCGGTGGGGCGGAGGTGAAGATCCGGTTGTCGCGCAGGAGCGCCCACAGCACGTTCG
>NZ_JBHVWW010000021.1:3385-117162 GCF_042882025.1 Kitasatospora sp. NPDC058243 | reverse complement strand
CCCGATCCCCGCCGCCCGGCAGCGTTCGCGGTCATCGGTCCAGGAGAGCGGCAGATAGAGCTCGCGGTCGATCAACGCCCGCCCCCTGCTTGAGGTGTAGGCCAGGAACGTCCCGATCTGGCTGTTCTCCGTGCGGCCGGCTGTTCCGGTGTACTGCCTCTGGACACCCGCGGACTTCGTTCCCTTCTTCAGGAACCCGGTGTCGTCGCCGATCAGTACGCCGTCCCGGGTGCCGATGCTCTCCATGACGAAGTCCCGCACATCGTCACGCACCGCATCCGCGTCCCAGTCGGAGTGGTTGAGCAGACGTTGGACGCCGTCGGGACGCAACTGCCCGACCCGCTCGGCCACCGTCCAGCCGTTTTTGCGTTCCAACGGCGCGAGCAGCCCGATCAGGTAGTCCAGCGCCCGCTCGCGGGGCTCCGACCTCCCGAAATGCCGAGCGAACCGGGCATGAAACCCGGCTATCCCCTCGGACCACGACTCAACCTGCTCAACCGTCAACCCATAGGCACACAGTCAAGACAACGAACACCTACACCCACAGTCACGCCCAGATGCGGTTGCAGTAAACTGGCCCACCGGGTCCTCGCGCAGCCGTCTCTGCACGAGGCGGTGACCTGGAACTTTCTGCTCTGCCTCGACCCCGACGGGGCACGCCTCGCAGAGGCCGGCGCCGGCACCCGAAGCCTGCCCGAGTACTTCGAGCACTACTTCCGCCCCGCCGCCGAGGAACAACCCGAGTGGGCCCCGGCGATCGGCGGGAGACTGCCCGAGAGCCGGATCCTCCTCGACCTGATCGACGACCTCCGGCCGTCCCTCCAGTTCTCCCTCCACAGCGCCGACGTCGGCGGGACCTTCCTCCAGTCGACCTGCGACCTGGCCGGCCTCGCCGAGCCGTTCGCAGAATCCGCCGCCGGACTCGGGATCCCGGTCGAGACCGGCCCCTACGACGCCTTCTGGCTGCGCGAAGCGGGCCCGGGCGTCTTCATGATGGCGCCGCACCACATCGACCAGCAGGAAAGCAGCACCGGAATGCTGGCGCCACCTCACGCCGACCAACCTCACGCCGACCAGCCCCAACCTCACCCCGACCAGCACCAGGAGACAGGAGGCGTCCGCGCCACCACCTGGTTCGCCCCCCAGCGCTACGGCGGCGAGACGGTCATCGTCGAGACGCCGGTCTGGGCCAGCGCCCACCTCGGGGACGCCCGCCCGGCCGACGACCCCTACGCGCGCCTGACCGCCTGCGCCGGCCAGGTCCGGGAGCGCGGGCGCCTGGTCACCGACCTGATGGACGAAGTTCTGCCCCACCTGGACGACACCGCCCTGCTCCGGGCCGCGCGCACGCCGCTGACGGCATCGCGGCAACTGGCCCACGAATGGGACCCGCAGGCCGCCGGACAGCGCCTCCTCCACCCGACGCCCATGACCGAGGCGAGACTCGCCGGCATCGAACTGTGGGCCCACCGGATCCCGGTCCGCGCGGCCGCGCTGCTCCGCCGCGCCGCCGAGGCGGCCAAGGCACCCACCACACCGGCCACCGCCCGACTCGACCACCTCCTCCAGGACTGGTGCGCCCAGTACCAGCAGCGCTTCCAGCCGCGCTGGCTGCCCGTCGCCCGCCAGGCAGAGCACCAGGCGAACACCGTCCAGGCCGCCGTGGAGCTCAGCCGTCCGACGACGCCCGGCGTTCGGCGCGACCGGTAGAGCCCTCCGCAAAAACCCGTTTGGTGGGCGAGGTGACCGCTGCTATGTTTTCGGAGGCCGTGCGAGAGAACGAGGAGGTGGTACCCGTGAACGCAGTATTCACATGGGTGCTCTCCTCCGGGGTCACGGTCGGGCGATAGGTCGTCCGGGAGCGCCGTATCTGAGCCCTCCCGAAAGGCACGACCATGCACTTCACTTCTGAACAGCGTTTCGACGACGGTGTCCTCGAGCGCGAGTTCACCCTCGGCGAGATCCCCGGCATCCTGTGGACGCCCGGATCCGCATCCGCACCGGCGCCGCTGATCCTGCTCGGCCACCCTCCCCTCGGACTGCGCAGGATGTACCCCCGACTGGTGGCCCGGGCTCGGCACGCCGCGGCGGATGGCTTCGCCACGGCCACCATCGAGCTCCCCGGAAGCGGCGACCGGCCCCGTTGGCCCGCCGTGGAGCAGGCCCGCGCTGACCTGCGCCGGGCGATGGAGGCCGGTGAGCCGGTCGGCGACGAGATCGTCGACGCCCTCGTCCTCCCGCTGGTCGACAAGGCGGTCCCGGAATGGCGGGCCGCCCTGGACGCCCTCCTCACGCTGCCCGACATCGGCGGCCCGGTCGCGTACTCGGGGGGAGTGATCTCCATCGGCATCCGGCTGGCGGTGGTCGAGCCGCGCATCTCGGCCGCCGTTCTGTTCGCCGGAAGTTTCGTGCCCCGCTCCATGTTCGAGGAGGCCCGGCAGGTCACCATTCCGCTGCATGTCCTGCTGCAGTGGGACGACGAAGGGAACGACCGGCAGGCGGCCCTGGACCTGTTCGACGCCTTCGGCTCGAAGGAGAAGTCCCTGCACGCCAACATGGGCGGGCACACCGGCGTCCCGCAGTTCGCCGGGGACGCCGCGGCCCAGTTCTTCACCCGACACCTGAGGTGAGGCCGGGCCGTCGGACCGGCGGCAGACGGTAGCCGATGTCGGTCGGCCTGCCACTGGTCGACGGCAGGTCCCGGCCGTCAACAGATCTCTGCACCGTGGGCCCCTGCCGAACTCTCGGCAGGGGCCCGTGCTGCCTGAAGTCAGAACTGTTCGATTTCTGCAGAGCTTCGAGTGCTGCCCGAACTCGTGTACAGGTGCTGTCGGTTCTCGTGAACAAAGCCACCCAACGCCTGTCGCGTGGCGGCGCCGAGGGCTGTGAGGGGGGCCGGGGAGGCGTGGGCGGGGCCCGGGCGCGGTCGCGGGCGCGCAGGAGTGCCTGGTCCACGGTGATCCGGCCCACTGCGCGGCGCTCGGTTTCGTAGTCGTCCAGCAGCCGCGGGTCGGCGTGGCCGCGCAGGACCGAGACGAGTTTGGTGGTGAGGTTCCAGGTCATCGACCTCGTCCTCGACGGTGCGGCGCCCGCGCCGAGCTGAGGAGAAGAGCGGACCGGACTGCGGCCTCCGCCACGCCGGCACCGCCTCCACGTGCGCACTGGCGCGTCCGTCCGCCGCCACGCCGCTCACCGGCATCGGGTGCTGCCGGGCCCGGGTGGGGCATTGCACGCCAACTTCCTTGCTGTCATCCTCAGTTGGCCGTATCGGTCCCGGCGGTCGGTCGGGCAGGCTCTGCGCGGCGGGCGCGGCTTCGTGGCGGGGGCGGCGAGCGCAGCAGCAACAACGGGGGGTAGCGGTCGTGGTGCGTGCGCGGGGAGGCGGCGTGTGGGGTGTGGCGGTGCGAGCGGTGGCGGGGATGCTGGCGGTCGCGCTCCTGACCGGGGCGGTGTGGCTGGCCTGGTGGCTGAGCGCGGAGCGGATGGGCGCGGCCATGGGGCTGGGCCCGCCGGACGGCGTGGTGCTGGTGGACCGCTGTTACGAGGTGTCCGACAGCGAGGGCAACAGCGACGGCACCAACTGCCAGGGGCGGTTCACGCCGGCCGGCGCCTCCGCGGGCGAGGCCCGCCCGATCGTGGTGAACGGCACGACCGGCAAGCACCGGGCCGGCACCCGGCTCCCGGTGCGGCTGGTGCGGGGCGTGGCCTACGAGCCGTCGTCGTCGCCCGCCGTGAAGTACGGCGCCGGCGCGGGCGCGGTCCTCGTACTGGGCGCCGTGCCGGCCGGCTGGCTGCTCGTCGGAGTCCGGCGTGGTGAGGCCCCGGAGGTCATGACCCTGGTGGTCGGCCTCTTCATCGGGCTTGCGGCCGTGGCGGTCCTGGGCATCGTCGTCGGCTTGCTCGCGGGCCTCGTCGAACTGGCGCTCTGAGCGGAGCCGGGCCGTCGACGTGCTGCTCACCTGGTGATGTCGCCGTCCGGTACGTCCCGGACGGTGACCTCCTTGCCCTGTCGGCCCAGGATCTTGGCCACCACGTCACCGATCCCCTTCGCGTCGCCCGTCGGCTCGGGGACCGATCCGTCGGTGTACCGCTCGATGGCCTTCTGAAGGTACGAGGGGTTCCAGGCCCCGACGGCCCCGCTGACGTCGACGGCCGCCACCCGTCGGCCACCGACGGCACGCCTGATGGCCGGCAGGACCTCGTCCGAGTAGTACTTCCCCGGGACCTGGAACAGGCTGACATGGCCGCCGACCTTGCCGCCGTCCCGCAGGTAGACGGTGACGACCAGGCAGCTGGTCACCGACGGGTAGGTGATCGTCCCGTGCGGACCCACCTCGCCGACCTCGCCCTCCGTGATCGAGAGGGCGGTCGCGGGCGCACCGGCCTGCTGGACCCCGGCTACCGGGCCGGACGCAGCGCCGAGCCCGGTGAGCTCCTCGGTCCCGGCAGCCTTGCCGAACGCGGCCCTGACGGCGTTGACGGAGCCGACGGAGCTGACGGCGTTGACGGAGTCGACCGCCTCGGTGGGGGCCGGGCCGTGCGCCGGCTTGCCGGCCCCCGGCCAACCGGCCGTCGCGCCATCGCCCCCGCCTGCCGCGCAGGCCGCCAACACCAGTACCGCGCCGACGGCCAGCCCGACCTTTCCCACGCACCGCTCGGACACCACGAACTTCATGACCCCACACCCCACGAATCCGGTCTGCACACACCCGCGCACGCACGCGGCGACACATGGTCCCGAGTACGAACGATCTCGTCAACCCAACACCCGACACCCAACACCCGACGGCCGGCTGCCGGGGGTCACCGGCGCCGGTCGTGTGGCCGCCGGCAGCGGTCGCCGTGGTCGACCCGTCCGGGGGAGGGGAGTCGGTTCCGATCGTCGCCGGGTCAGGCGTCGGGGGAGCCGGTGATCCACCGCAGGACGTCCTCGGCGACCTCCACCGGGGTACGGTCGGAGCTGGTGAAGGCCGTGGGGACGAGTTCGCGCAGTTCGTCGGCGTCCTGGAGGGCTTCCTCGACCTGCTCCGCGCTCCAGCCGCGGGCGGCCAAACGGACGCGGCGGTCGTGGTCCGCGCAGTCCAGCCGGGCCCAGACGACCTCCGGGGCGTCCGGCACATCGGCCGCGGCGGCCTCCCACTCGGCCGGGGTGAGGGGGCAGGACACCAGGACGGGCCCGCCTCCTCGCGCGAGCATGCCCGCGATCCGCACCCACAGGCGGTTGTAGTCGGGCCAGATGCCGGACGCGTCCGGGGAGGTGATGTCGATACCGAGCAACCGGCCGTCGTCGTCGGGCAGTTCGTCGAAGTCGACCACCGTGACGGGCCGTTCCCGCAGCCGGCCCAGAAGTGTCGACTTGCCCGCCCCCGGTGCCCCGGTGATCAACCGCACCACAGACCTGACCATGCCGATTCCAGCCCCGCTTCCGTCGATGACCGGTACCCCGGATCCTGAGTGTCCAGCCGACCATAGCGGGACACCTGTCCTTCGTCCCCCAGGATCCGGCCGCAAGTCGCCCTCCGGTGCCGCAACATCCGTGTTCTGTCGGCGAGTTCGCGTTGATCCGGCGACGAACCGGTCGGGGGCAAATCACCGATCGGGCTGCGCGTCCCGGCCGGGCTGGCGGAGACTGGTGCGCGGCACGGGGGCGGGGAAGCGGCGTGCCATCGGCTCGGCGGTGCCTCCGTGACGTCAACGAGAGACAGGAGCTGCACACCCATGAGCAAGCGCACCTCTCGCACAGTCGCGGCGGCCGTCGCCGCCGCCACGGCCGCGGCCCTGGCCGTGGGTTCGGCACCGGCGGCGGCCGCCGACCCCTACCCCGGGGGCATCTCGGTCGGGTCGCCGCCCATCGAGCCCGGCACCTACTCCAGTGAGCTCAAGGCCGCCAACGGCAACGGGGACAGCGTCTCCTTCGTCATCGTGGGGGACCTCACCCGTAACGAGAACATCAGGACGTACATGCTGCTCTGGAAGGCGGACTGGTCGACCGAACAACTCGCGCTGCTGCCGGGGGACGCCGGTGGCAGTCCGGTCGGGATCAACAACGCCCGTACCGTGGTAGGGACTTCTGGCGCGCAGGTCGGGGGCCGGCAGCACGCGGTGCGATGGACTTCCCCGTCCACACCGACCGAACTGCTTCCGCTGCCCGGCGACACGACGGCGTCCCCTGCCGCGATCGGCGACAACGGCACCGCGGTGGGGTCCTCCTGGGGCGCGGCGGGCGCGGAGGGCGCGAAGCACGCCGTCGCGTGGCCGCCGAGCGGTGCACCCGTCGTCCTGCCGCCGCTGCCGGGTGACACCGAGAGCGAGGCCGTCGCCGTCAACAGCTCGGGTACGGCAGTCGGCTACTCGTACCCGGCCGGCGGTATCGCCTCCCGGCGGGCGGTGGCGTGGAGCCCCGATGGGACCGTCACCGCGCTCGACGTGCCGGCGGGCTACGTGACCAGCAGCGCGGCCCGCATCACCGACTCCGGCGTCGTGATCGGGGCCGGCCGGCCGGGCGGTGAGCCGGGCGCGGACCACGCCCTCGTCTGGAACGCCGCCGGCGCCGTCTCCGACCTGGGTGCGGGCAGCCAGGCGAAGGCCGTGAACAACGCGGGCACGGTGGTGGGCAGCCTGGGAGGACAGGCAGCGCGCTGGGCCGTCGACGGCACGCCTGTGCCGCTCGCGCCGACCACGCTCACGAGCGTCGCCACCGGTATCAACGACCAGGGCGTCATCGTCGGGTACACCAGCGACCCGTGGCCGGCCCGCGCCCAGCTCTACGCGCAGCGCTGGAATCCCGACGGGTCCGTCATCGCGCTTCCCGCGTGGTCGCAGGACTTCCCGTACTCCATGCCGTTCTTCGTCACCGACAGCGGAATCGTCCTGGGTGAGCTCCTCCTTCGAGGCCTCGCGGGCTACGGCAAGCCGTTGACCATCCGCTGGACCATGTAGCGCTCCGGTGACGTTCCCGGACTGGCGCCAGGGCGTCGCCACCATGGTGCTGCGCGAGTCGAAGGCCGACGGCCGGGTCAGCGGTCCCGGGCAGCGCGAACCACCTCACCCGCCCCGCAGACGGACGGCCGCACGAACGCCCCGCTTCCCCACCCCCGCTTCCCCACCTCCCCGGCGGCGTCAACCCGCCGCCGGGGCGGGCCCGCTGTGGTCCCGCCGCACCGCGCGCGTGCTGGCGGAGTTCCCCGCGGTCGGGGTCGAGGGTGTGCCCGGTGTCGGGCACGCCGGGGACAGGGGGCGGACCCTGTGCGGGATCCGTGGCCGTCCCGCCCGCCCGGTGCTGCCCCGTCCGCTGCTGCTGATGCGCGCCTGGGGGCCGGCACGGTGATCTGGCGCCGGTTCGGCCCCGAGGCTGACCACGCTCTCGCCGCCGACTGGACCGGCTGCTCGTGGCTGGTGAGCTTATGGGAAGTACTTCCAGGCACCGCACGACGAGAGGCTGCCGTTCCAGTTGCAGATCCGGGCCTGCTTGATGGGGTACTTGAAGGTTTTCGCCTTGGGTCCCATAGCGATCATGAAGATGCCGGTGTGTTCGCCGCTGGAGAGATAGAGGTCCAGGGCAGCCCCGATTCCGTCGTCGCTGTCGTCCGTGATCGTTCCGATCGCGCCTTCCACGTAGGCGTAGTCGCACAAGCCGCGGTCGCAGCTCGACCAGCCGGTCCCGGCGGCGCTGGCCGGGCCGGCGGTCAGGAGTGCTGTTGCTGCGAGGACGGGTATCACCGTTCCCGCCAGTCGCTTGATCATTCGATGCTCCTTCTCGTGTGATTTCTGTTCAGAGACCCAGTGGCGGCTGCTACGGGGTCTGTGGTGCGGGTTTCCTTTGCTTGACGGGCCGTTGATCCATCGATCGGCAGTCGGGAGACCTCCTTGGAGGCTCCTGGCCGAATGGCGGGTCCGCGCAGAAGAGCGCATCGTTGAACGAGCGATCTCTGGATGCAAGACTCGCGGACCCGCCATCGACCGAGCTGCCTACAAGGCCGCCATCAGCATCGACATGCTCACCACCAGTCCTTGACGGCCCTGGCGCCGCCCTGGCTGAACGGCGGTGCTGCTAGAAGAGGTTGACGAAGGTCGCCTTGTCGTTGATTCCCCACGGGACGTTCACCGGCGGGCCGTAGGGGGCGGAGCCCATCAGGTAGTTGTCGCCTTCGTAAAGGCTCAGGGTGCCGCCGCTCCTGTTCCAGAAGGAGCTCGTCCTGGAGTCCATGCCGTAGTTGGCAAGCCTCCAGCGTCCGGAGCTGGGAACCACCCAGATCTGGCCGCCGCCGTTGGTGTCCGAGAACAGGCATGCCTGGGTGTGGATGCAGTTGTCCCACACCGTCGCCAGGGATTCGCTGCTGACGGCGATCGGGTAGATCACGGCAGGAGCGTCGCTCCTTTCGCCGGCGGCCGCCTGGGCCGAGGCGGTGCCGGCCGCAGACGCGATCATCAGGATGGCACTGGCCGCGGCCAGCGCGAACTGCTTGCGCATTTTCTTCCTCTTTCTTGTCAATCTTGTGGTCTGCAGTGCTTTCCACACGTAGCGCTCCGGACGATTTGTGAGGATTCCTTGGCTCTTGCCGAAACGGTTTCACAAATACGATCGACTGCCGACGCCCATCTCTCCCGCCACACCGCGCTATTCCCGGTGCGGCCGGAGCGGCTCCCCAGTGGTCCGGCCGGTCGTGTTCGTACGCGGAGACGGCCGTGTCACCTGATTTCTCCCAGGAGGCTCCGGCCTTCAGGCCGGGGAGGAATGGGTCCTCGGCCCGGAGCCGTGAAGCGGCGGAGTTCTCTGCACATCTGCTCTGACCTGCGCTTTCTTCTGTTGTCGGTGGGGGCTGTTAGGTTGCGGCTCATGACGACGACAGCGACGGCCGGTAAGGCCGGGTACGCCCGGTACACCTACCGGCTCCGCGTGTCGGCCACCGCCCTCGCACTGCTCGAAGCGGAGTGGGGGAAGTGCCGCTGGGTGTGGAACGAATCCGTGGCGATGTCCCGCAAGGTCCACAAGCACAACAGGGCGACCGTCGCGGAGAAGACCACGTGCGGCCCCGCACAGCTCGACAGGATGCTGACCGGGGCCCGGCAGTCGATGAGCTGGCTGCGCGAGGGCGCGTCCGTTCCGCAGCAGCAGACCATCCGCGACTTCGCCAGGTCCCGCGCCAAGGCGCTCAAGGACGTCAAGGCGAAGCTGCCGGTCAAGCAGCGCGCCGGGATGCCCCGGCACAAGAAGCTCAAGGACTCCCGGCCGTCGCTGAACTACACGCAGCGCGGGTTCCGGCTCAAGGACGGCCGGCTGCACCTCGCGGGCGGCATCGTGCTGACGGTGGTGTGGTCGCGTGACCTGCCGTGTGTCCCGTCGAGTGTGCGCGTGTACCAGGACGCGGTCGGGCACTGGTACGCCTCGTTCGTCGTGGCCGCCGAGGTCCGGCCGCTGCCGGAGACCGGTGCGGTCATCGGGATCGACTGGGGCGTGAGGGAGACCGCCACCACCACGTCCGACGCGCATGACCTCCCGCACGCGGAGCACGGCAGGACGGCCGCCCGACGTCTGGCGAAGTACCAGCGGCAGATGGCGCGCCGCCGGGCCCCGAAGGGGAAGGCGCAGACGAAGGGCTACCGCGAGGCCCGGCGGCAGGCCGCGAAGGTATCCAGGAAGGTCGCCCGGCAGCGGCAGGACACCGGCCGCAAGTGGGCCAAGCAGGTCGTCCGCGACCATGACGCGATAGCCGTCGAGGACTTCCGGCCGAAGTTCCTCGCCAGGACCACCATGGCCAGGAAGGCCGCCGACGCCGCGATCGGGGCGACCAAGCGCGCCCTGATCGAGATGGGCCGCAAGCACGGCAGGTCCGTGCACCTGGTCGACCCCGCGCACACCACCATGGACTGCGCGCACTGCGGTGCGAGAGCCAAGCACCGCCTTCCTCTTTCCGAGAGAACGTATACGTGCACCGTGTGCGGAGTCTCCTCTCCCAGGGACAAGAACTCCGCCCGGGTGATGCTCGTCCGGGCTGGTCTCGACCCGGCTAGTGCTGATCTTGTAAGCCCTGCCCGTCGCTGACGGCCAGGCGAAGTGAGCTAGGAATCCCCGTCCTTTAGGGCGGGGAGGATGTCAAGGGACCCTGCAAGTTGTCCGAAGAACCGGTGGAGACTCCACAGTGCAGCCTGTTTGATTGTCCATCTACAAGAACCCGGCCGAAGGCCAGGTGGGCGGCGGACAACCCGGTTTGGCCGCCGGACAGGACAAGGGGGCTTGGGGTGGCTGGTGTTGGACGTCCGCAGGGGCGGCTCAAGGGGGAGACCGAGCAGGCGGATGCCCTGGCCGGGTTCGTGCGGGAGGTGACGTCGGGGGTCACCGTCCGCGAGCTCGCCCGGCGTTGCACTCACCCCGCGTCCCCTGCTTTGTCCGCAGACAACCGGATCGTCCGCCGCTCACCTGGCGTTTGGCCGGTTTCTCGTTGATGGACAACCAGAGCGGCTCGCATGGTGGGACCTCCACCGGGTCCGAGCGCTTGGACGGCTCTCGGCGGCCTCCGGCGAAGCGGACCCCCATGCGTCCCAGGAAGATCGCGGCACTCGGCTCGGCAGTCCGCGCACGGAACCGCCGACCCCTTCCGTTCGGCCGCAGCCGCAGCCGTAGCCGTCTCCCACCACGTCGGCGCCTCGCGGCCCGGCGGGCGGCGGGCTGCTCCGGACGGGACCCAGGCAGTAACCTCAGCCGGTGCGGCGCGTTGGGGGAGGCGTGCCACAGCCTGCATCCACCCCCAGCTCCAGCAACGCCACCGCCGTTCCGGCCGGCAAACCCCAGGCGCTGCCCTTCCTCCTGACACCCCAGCAAGGCGCGGCGGCGCGCACGCTGCTGAGCTACGTGGCCGCCCTGCCACTGCCGGATCCCGGCCAGCAGCTCCTGGCCGTCGTGGTGGCGATCCGAGCCGCACGCGGCGGCACCGGCAACCTCACCGGTACTGACCTGTCCGCCCTGCGGCTGGGTGATCCCCGCGAAGCGGTCGACGCCCTCCGCGGCCTGGGCTGGTTGATGGACGACACGATTTTCAACAGTGACCCGGTCGCACCTGCGACGCCGGTCACCGTGCCGGATCTGGCCCGCGAGGCCGACCACCCCCTGCCGTTCGGAAAAGCCGTGCGCTCGCGCGTATCCGGGTGGACCACACGGGCCTTGTCGGCCAAGCCGGTCCGCAAACTCCCGCCGGCCGCCCGGCTGGCGGCCCTGTTCGCCGCCGCACACAGCACCTCCACGCTCCTCGGACAAATCCCGCCCGACCTTCCCGAAGCCTGCCGGGCCGCTCTGCCGGACCTTCTGGCCAAGGGCTTCCTCGCCGAACTCGCCGACGGGCGCTACCGCCTGGATCCCCAGGTGGGCCACCTCGCGGGCATGCGTCCGCCCACCGCCCAGGAGAAGGCTGCAGACCCCGAAGCCGGCACCCGCACCGGCACGACCGTGACTCCGGGATTCGACTTCGACGCCGCCGCGTGGACGCAGTGGAAGGACGCGGCCACACCCGCCCTGCGGCGGCACGCGGAGAGCGTCGAGTACTGCGCCCTGTGCGCGCTGGGCCCGGAACGGGTCGCGATGGCCTTCACGCTGCCCCCGCCCCGACCGCCTCAGCACCCTTCCTTGGACGCCAGGAGCCAGACCGCGTACAAGCGGTGGAAGGACGCGCACCCGGACCGCGGGCCGCAGGCCGCGCAGTTCACGGTGGCCTTCCGTGTCGAGCACGGACACGGTCCGTCGTTCAGGCAGTTGTGCAAGGGGCTGGGCTCGCGCCCCGACCTGCGCGAGGTGAACCTCTTCATCGTGCACCGTCTCGTGGCGAACGGATGGCTCACCAGCACCGACCAGGTGCCATGGACCCTCCGTCCGGGCCCGACCGCCCAAGACCAGGGCATCACCCTTCCCCAACGCCGCAGCCCCGAGACGACCGTCCCCGCAGCCCACCCCTGACCGTCCCCACCGACGGCCGCGGCCGAGCACAGACGAAGTGCCGCGAAGGCTCGCCTCGATGGCGAAGGCCTCGGCTGCCGCCGGAACGCAAGTCACCGCAGGACTCCGGGAGTCGGCAATGCAGGCAGGCAGGCCGGCCGGCCGGCGTACCCACACCGGCCGGGCGATGGCCAGCCGGCAGGGACCGTCGCGTTCACGAGCGTCCCGAGGCGCGCACTGGGCACCCCAGCCTGCCCAAGCCGCCAACTCCCCGGCAACCAAAGGCATCACGGCGCCCCCGGTACCGCCGCTGCTCCGCCTCACGGACACGCCGCGCCTCAACGCCGGCGGCCCGGTCGGGGCGACCAGCCGACGTCGGCCCGGCTGTGGGCGTGGGCGTGGCTGTGGGGGAAACGCTCCGTCGGCCGGTGTGAGGTGCGGGCCGGCCGGCGGAGGAGGGCGATCAGGTCTGCGAGCGGCGGCGCGAGGCGACGACCGCGCCGGCGCCCAGCACGACGGCCGCGCCGGCGGCGGCGCCGAGCTGCCCGAGCGGGGCGGTCGTGCCGGTGGCGGCCAGCGAGCCACCGGCGGTGCTCCGGCCGTCCGTGGTGGTGGCGGTCGTCGTGCCGGTGGTCGTCGTCCCGGTGGTGGCCGAGACGGGCGCGACAGCGGCGTCGGGGGTCACGGCGGTGACCGCCTGGGTGGTGCCGGAGCCGCCCCGCGAGGTCTCCGTAGTGGTCTCGGCAGTGGTCTTCGCGGCGGCCTGGTCCTTGGCCCGGGCGGTGAACTGGCCCTCCTTCAGGAAGGCCCGGACGTCCGCGATGCCGCCGTCGAGCGCGGCGAGGCCGGCCTTGCGGACCTCGGGCCCCCCGGCCTCGATGAGCTGCGTGACGTGGATCCGGTCGTCGCCCGCCCGCAGCGGCTCCAACTGCTCCTTCAGGAAGTGCTCGACGTCCGCCGCGCTGCCGGCGAGCGCCTTCTCGGCCGCCTCCCGGACGTGGCGGCCGGTGCCCGCGTCGGCGAGGACGTCCTGCACCTTGGCGCGGTTCTCGTCCTCCGCCCGGGCGACGTACTGGCCGGTCTTCAGGAAGGCGCGGACGTCCTCGATGGTGCCGGACATCGCGGCGTTGGCGGCCTTCTTCACCGCCGGGCCGCCGCGGGACATGATCTGGCTGAGCAGGACCCGGTCGTCGTGCTCGGCGGCCGTCTTCAGCCCCGTGTTGAGGAAGCGCTCGACATCCGCGGCGGTTCCCGCCAGTGCCTGCTGGGCGCCCTCGCGCACACCCGGTCCGCTGTTCGGGTCGTCGAGGAGCTGCTGCACCTTGGCGCGGTTCTCGTCCTCGGCCCGGGCCGTGTACTGGCCGACGTTCAGGTAGGCGCGGAACACGTCGAGGTCGTTCGAGCCGAACGCGGTGTTGGCGGCCTTCTTGACGGCCGGGCCGGCGGCGTTCATGGTCCACAGGATCGCGATCCGCGCGTCGTCCCGGCGGATCCTGTCCGCCTCCACCGCGAGGAAGCGCGCCCGGTCCGCGGGGGTGCCGGCGAGGGCCTGGCCCGCGTGCTCGCGCAGGTAGTCGCTCGGAGCCGTGAGCAGGTAGTCGTTCGGGTAGACGAGCATCCTCTCGATCGCTGCCCGGTTCTCCTCGTCCGCCTTGGTCTCGGCCGGGTCGGTCTGCCCCTGCCCCGCCGGGACGGTGTCGGCGAACGCCGGGGCGGCGCCCAGGGCGACGGGTGCGGCGGCTGCGGCAAGGAGGACGGCAGCGAGCGAATGACGGATCTTCAACGGTCCCTCGGGATCTGAAACACGGATGGGCCCGCCGCGGCTTCACGACGGTCGGCCGAGTGATCGTATAGCAACGACACCCCCCGCTGGCGAACACATTTCCGTCACGTCCCACACCCCGGCTCCATCGCGCACCGCCTGGTCACACCAGCCGGGAGAGCTACCCGGCGCCCCCGTCCCCGGCTCAGCCCTCGTACGCGCGGGCGGCAGCGTCGAGGCGGGCGGTCAGCGCCCGGGCGACGGTGCCCAGGGCGTGATGCAGCCACAGGTGCTCGGTACTGGTCACCGCCGCCCGGGTGCCCAGCAGGTCGGCGCGGGACGCGATGCGTCATCGCACCGGTTCTCGCCGGGAGTCCTCGACCGGCGCCCGTCCGCTGCGAGCAACACGGCCAGGCCCACGCGAGTTGGCCGGAACCCCTGGCGAACGGCATGCGCGCTACGGTAAGCATTCTCTCAACTACGTACTGTGGGAACCTGCTTGTGCTGACGGCCGTACGGCCGCGGCCCTGAAGGAGGTACACCGGGATGACCCGATCGCCCGAACCGCCGTGGGGCACCACCCGTATGAGGCCCTACCCCGACACCGAGCCCGTTCCCGGTCTGATCGCCGTGATCGATCCGGAGACCCAGGTCGCCGTCTACTTCGACGGTGAAGGCCGGCAGGTCACGATGGGTGCGCACGGCACCAGCACCGACACCAGCAGCCCGACCAGCACCGGTCAGGGCGGCGGCGACGGGAACAGTGGGGGCCAGGCCGCGCCCACCGACATGGACAGCATCACCAGCAACGATCAGGACCAGGGCACCGGCTGATGACCGGAGATCGGCCACGGACCGTGCTGGTCCTGACCAACCCCTACGACGCCACGGCGGACGTGGTGCTCCGCATCCTGGCCGAGCGGGGCGTGCCGGTCGTCCGCACGGATCCCGGTGCCGATCTCCAGCAGGGCGCCGCGCTGACCACCCGCTACGAAAAGGACGGACAGCGCGGCACCCTGACCACCGCCACCCGGGTCCTCGACCTCGGCCGCGTCCGATCCGTCTGGTACAGCCGCCCCTCTACGTACGAGGCCCCGGCCGGGATGGAGGGGCAGGACGCGGCGTTCTGCCGGGCTCAAGCCCACTGGGGGGTCGGCGGCATTCTGGCCGCGCTTCCCGGCGCCCACTACGTGAACCACCCCTGGCGGGTCCGCGAGGCCGAACACAAGCCCGTCCAGCTCCATGCCGCGCTCACCAGCGGCTTCACCGTCCCGGCCACGGTCATCACGACGGACCCGGACCAGGCCCGCGCGTTCTGCCGGGCCCAGGTCGGCGGCGCCGTCTACAAGCCGCTGTGGAACAGCCCGTACCGGGGAGAGGACGGCCGCGCCGCGCAGGCGTGGGTGTCCGAGGTGAGGCCGCAGGAGATCACCGAGGCGGTCGCGGCCTGCCCCCACCTGTTCCAGGCCAAGGTGGACAAGGCGTACGACGTGCGCCTCACCGCCGTCGGGACACGGCTGTTCGCGGTCCGGATCGACAGCCCCGACCTCGACTGGCGCCGCCGGCAGAACCTCCTGACCTACACCCAGGTCGCGGTGCCCGACGATGTCGCCGCTGCCGTGGCCCGCTACCTCGGCGCCTTCGGCCTGGTCTTCGGCGCCTTCGACTTCGCCGTCGACACCGCCGGGTGCTGGAACTTCTTCGAGTGCAACCCGAACGGTCAGTGGGCGTGGTTCCCGCCGCCGATGACCGACCTGATCGCCGAGGCCCTGGCCGACCGACTCCAGAGAGGCACCAACCCGTGAGCACCCCCGCCGAACTGCGCGCCGCCCTCGTCGACCGGCTCACCGCCGACGGCGCCCTCACCGATCCGGCCTGGCGCGCGGCCGCGGCCGCCGTGCCGCGCGAGACCTTCGTCCCCGAGTACTTCCTGCCCGTGCCCGCCAGCGCGCCCACGGCCTACGCTCCAGTCCTGTGCGACAACCCCGGCCGCCTGGAGGGGGTCTACCGCGACCAGACGCTGGTCACCCAGCTCGACGGCCATCTGAGCCCCTCCGACGTCCAGGGGCCGGTGGCCGGCGCCCCCTCGTCCTCCTCCACCCTCCCCTCCCTCGTGCTGGGGATGTGGCAGCAGCTCGACGTCGAGGCCGGCCACCGTGTGCTGGAGATCGGCACCGGCACCGGCTACTCCACCGCCCTCGGTGCCCACCGCCTCGGGGAACAGAACGTCGTGAGCGTCGAAGTCGACCCGGAAGTCGGGGCGCGGGCGGCGGAGGCGGTCAAAGCCGCGGGCTACTCTCCCACCCTCGTCATCGGCGACGGCCTCGCCGGGTACGCCGACGGCGGACCGTACGACCGGCTGATCGCGACCTGCTCGGTCCGCCACCTCCCCCTCCCGTGGCTCCACCAGGTCAGGCCCGGCGGAAGGATCCTCGCCACCTTCACCGGGTGGAGCTTCGCCTTCGGCCTCGCACTCCTCACCGTCACCGGGCCCGGCTGCGCGAGCGGCCGCTTCCTGCCCGGCTACGTCAACTTCATGGTCGCCCGGCCGCACGACCGGCCCCCGCGCCAGCCCGTCACCCTGCTCTCCGGCGACGCACGGCCCAGCGAGATCGACCCGGCGATCCTGGGTGACTGGACCGGCAAGTGGGTCGCCCAACTCGCCGCCCCCTCCGCCGAGATCATCGGCGCCGGAGACCAGCAGATCCTCGTGGACTTCGCCACCGGCTCCCACGCCCGCACCACGCCGAACCTCGATGGCGGCTGGACCGTCACCCAGCGCGGGCCCCTGCGCCTGTGGGACCAGGCCGAGGCCGCCATCCAGGCCTGGCAGCAACACGGCGCCCCCCACCAGGAGGGTTTCGGCATCACGGTCGACGGCGACGGCCAGCGCGTGTGGATCGGCACCGAAGAAGGCCCCACCTGGAACCTGCCCATCTGACCGGCGGCCGGGGCCGAGCCCCGCCGAGGCTTCGGCTGCTCACGGCACCTCGGCGCGCGAGTCCGGGTACCGTCCCAGGACGACAGGACGAGCAGCACCCACCCACCGCAGGACCTCGTGGACACGGCCGCCGAGGACGCGGTCGCCACCGCCCACCCCCGGCGGCCGGCCGATCGCCTAGCTGGAGCAGCGAGGCCCCGAGGCGATGGGGGAAGGCGCCTGCCTGCAAGAACGGCCGCCCGGTGCCGAGAATGGACACCGGGCACCCCGCTACGACGTCGGCAGGGCCGTCCAGTGCCCCGAGGCCCGCGAGTCCATGGGCGGGCCCGGAAGGTCCTGGCGGATGGAGAACGAGCTCAGTTCGGGCAGATGCCGCGGGTGTAGTCGACCGTGGCGTCGGCCTGCGAGTAGCGCCACTCGGGTGCCAGCAGGTTCGCGTCGAGCTGGGCGGCCGCGTCCGGGTTCTCCACCAGGTAGCCGAAGTCCTGCAGCCAGGCGGGGTAGAGGTTCTTCGATCCGACGAAGAACGCCGAGCCGTCGACCGCGACGACCTTGTGGTGCAGTGCGAACGGGTGGCCGTCGGCCCAGGTCGCGGTCGGCGCCGCGCGGAAGGAGGCGAGCTGGAGGTTCCGGCACATGGTGGCCTTCGCGCCGGACGCGTCGCCGGTCCGGGCCGCCAGCCGGGCCTGGAGCGCGTCGCTGATCTCCGCGAGGGATTTGATCTGCGAGTAGCCGCCGCTGCCGACCGTGCCGCGGTTGGCCGGGTCGCTCACCACGATGCGCACCTTCACGTTGGCGGCGAGCTTGGTGGCGAGCAGGTCGTAGAGGCGCAGGTCGTAGCGCGGCAGCGGCGGGCAGGTGCCGTTCAGGTCCTGCTGGGAGATCTCGATGTGGCTGGTGGCGCCGGCCACCAGGGCCCGGAGCGCGCTTTCTTCGGGGTTGACCGTCTCGTAGTCGCGGTCGCCGTTGGTGTTGTCGTGCAGGGCGACCAGGCCGCACTTGGCGTCGGCGGCGGCCGGCAGGTCCGGCTGGTAGGTGGAGGCCGGGTCCACGTTCCGGATGCCGACGCCCAGGCCGCCGATCGCGATCACCGGCAGGTTGCCGGTGGCCGGCACCGGGCCGGGGTTGGCGTCCTTCTCCAGGTTCGGCAGGCAGGGCGCGCCGTTGCTGGAGGCGAACCAGGCACTCGACAGCACTCCGGTGTTCTTGCAGGTCCAGCCCCACAGGGTGTCGAGGTAGGAGCCGGCCGAGGCGGCGGCGGGGCCGGTCAACGCGAGGTCGACGTCGGACACCGGGTGGGTGGTGTCGATGTAGTCGTCCTTCCAGTTGTTGATGCCGCCGGTGATCACGCTGCGGCCGTCCACCACCAGCAGCTTGGAGTGGTTCCAGGACAGGGCGGTCTTCGAGGTGGTCATCGAGGCGACGTTGAGCGTGACGCCGGCGGCGGCCGGGCCGAGCCGGGCCAGCAGGTCGTCTCGGTAACTGGTCGGCAGCGCGGTGATGTTGTAGAGCGGGGCGGCTCCCACCAGGACCCGTACGGTCAGCTTGTTGCCCGCCGCCACCGAGGCCTTGAGGCCCGCGACGATCGCGTCCTGGAACGCGCCGTTGGGGAACGGCGCGAGGGTGGAGATGTCGACGGTGCGGGTCGCGCCGGCGATGTTCGCCGTCATCTTGGCCAGCAGCTTCTCGCTGCCGGTCCGGTCGGTGCAGTTCGGGTCGCCCCAGCAGTTCGGGGTCTGCAGCAGCCAGCCGGCCGGGTCACCGGCGGGGGCGTCCAGGCTGTTGCCGCCGGTGCGCTGCCAGACCGTTCCCTCCAGGCCGGGTGAGACCTGACGCAGCGTCTGCTCGACGGCGTCCAGGTGCGGGGTGTCGGTGGCCGCGGGCGCCGCCGGGGCGGGTATCTGCGTGTCGGCGGAGGCGGAGGCGGGGGCGGCGGGCAGTGCTGCCAGCGCCGTGCCGAGGGTGAGAGCGGCGGTGAGCGTGGTGCGGGCGGCGCGGCCGAGGCGGCGGGACGGGTGACGGAGCACGGGTAATCCTTCAAGAAGTGGCAATGTTCACCTGAAAGGCCCCTTAAAAATACCTGATAGTAACTTGAGGATGCGTCAGGGGCCTGTCGGGATCCGCCCGCTGGGACTGACGGCCCGGCTGTGACCGGGCTCGGCTGATGGGCCGGGCGTGACGGACCTGCGGGCGCGTGGGCACCAGGCGCCTCCTCCTGCGCCGAGGACGTTCGTCGTCGGCAGGTGTCCGGAGACGGGGAGAAATTTCTTTCCGATCGCCTGCAACCCCTGGCCGGGCTCCACGTCTATGACAGTGAGAAGCGGGGCCGTGGTCGCCCCCCGGCCGCACACAAACCTGCTGCGGCCCGCTCGCCATCAGTCATTCAGTCATTCAGTCATTCAGCCATCAGTCATCAGCGCGCTGCTGCGGCCTGCCCGCAGAACGGTTTCAGGGGAGAACTGTGTCCACCATCGTTCATGTTCGTCGTACCCGTCGTACCCGTCGTGCCATCGTCGTCGCCGCTGCCCTCGGCGTAGCCGCAGTCTGCGGATCGGTCGTGGCCGCCGCCCCGGTGGCCTTCGCGGGGGAGCCGTCGCACACCTCGCTCTCCGTCCAGGCCCCGGCCTCGGTCGGGTTCGCCGGTGGGCCGGTCGAGTTCACCGAGGACATCACCAACTCGGGCCAGGAGAGCACCGGTTACCACCTGGAGCTGCGGACCGTCACCGACGTCGGAACGCCGCCGGACGCGATCGTCATCGACTTCAGGGACCCGGCCGGCGGTACGTGGAAGTCGGTGCCGCTGGGGATGACCTACACCTCCGGAAGTGTCGTGTACGACGGGACGGTGCCTGGGCTCACCGTCCCGGCGGGGCGGACCCTCAGGGTCGACCTGCGGATCGGCGCGCCGATGGGCCTGCCCCACGACGGCGCCACCAACGGCGGCTTCCGGTCCATCGCCCTGCATTCCGCCGTCGTCGTCGACCCCCACGAGGCGGCGCAGGCCGAGGTGACCAGCACGATCAAGGTCACCTCGATCACGAGCTCGCTCGACCACGTGCCCACCACCGCCGTCGCGGGCGGCGCGCCGGTCGAGTTCGACGCCACCCTCGACAACCCCACGCCGTCCGACTACACCAACCTCGGTAACGTCCTGTTCGTGGACCGGTCCGCGACCGTGCAGGTGCGTACGGCGGACGGGGCCTGGCGGACGCTGGACAAGGTGGCCGGAATCGCGCCCGACGACCCCTACGGCGTGTACCTCCAGGGCCGTGACTCCGGCCTCCGGTCGGGTGGCAAGGTCGTCGCCCGGGTGCGGGTGTCGTATGACGCGAAGACTCCGGCGGGCACCACCACGCTCGGCTCGTGCGTGTTCGTCAACGAGGGCCTGCCGTTCCGGGGAACCACGAAGTGCGCTGCCCACTCGACGATTCAGGTCCTGCCCGCCGCCACGAAGGCGCCCGGGCCGAGCCCGTCCTCCTCCTCGGCCCCGTCCTCTTCCTCGGCCCCATCGGCCTCCTCCGCCCCGTCGGCCCCGGTGTCCTCGGCCCCGGCCGGCGCCGCCGTGCCGGTCTCCGCGTCCTCCCCGAGCGCCCCGGCTCCGGCGGACCCGTCCACCACCTCCACCGCGCCGTCCACCCCGCAGGCCCACGTCGCCGACGCCGCGCAGCCGGCCGCGCCGTCATCCGTCCAGCTCGCCTCCACCGGGGCCGACCACACCGCGGGCCTCGCCGTCGGCGGCCTTGCCCTGACGGCCGCCGGAGCCGGCGCCCTCTGGCTGCGCCGGGTGCTGCGTCGGGCCTGAGCGCGCACGGGGAAGCCGAACGCGAAGGAGCCCGCCACCCTCCCCAGGTGGCGGGCTCCAGCCGTGGGCGGCACGTCGGGCGCGCGGTGTCAGCGCCGGCGCGCGGATGCGGGTGCTGACCACGGGTACGGGAGCTCGCCGAGTGGGGCGTGCGGCTGATTCGCCCGGCCCGCAGGGGCGAGCCCTCCCACAGCCCCGTGCGGACGAGTTCACCCGGACGCTGCGACGAGGATGGCGCCGGGCCGGGGCGCCGGGACGCAGAGTAGATAGTCCGATAATCATGGCGCGAAGGGGACGTGGCAGTGTGCGCAAGAGCCGGAGCGGGCCTCAGACTGGGATCCGTCCTGGGCGGCCTGGTGCTGACGGCGTGTTCGACCCCCGCCCCGCGTGCCGTGGACGGCAGCGGCGGAGAACCTCGTGGCAGTGCGGTGGTCATCGCGGCTGATCGGGCGGCCGGGCCGACAGTCGTGCCGGGTGGTGCGCCGGGTGATGCGGTCGATCCGGGGTCCGGGCAGGCCGGCGTTCGGGGCAGTGCGTTGATCGTCGCGGTCGATCAGGCGTCCCGGCAGGTTCTCGTCCTGGACGGCGAGACGGCGCGGGAGGCCGGACCCGAGGCCGGACCCGAGGCCGACCGGTTGCCGGTGGTGTGGTCGTGGACCGCTGACGGCGACGATCGGCTGGCCGACCTGGAGCCGGCCCGCAGCTGGGCCAGGCCCACCGAGGCCAGGGACGTGGTGCTCGACGGTGAAGGATCCCTCCTGGTCACCGCCTCGGGCGGCTTGGCAGCCCTGGTCGACACGGCGACCGGCACGCCGATCTGGGCCACGGACCTCGGCACTTCCGTCAACCCCCACAGCGCGGAGCTCCTACCGGACGGCAACGTCGCCGTGGTCGCCAGCACCGCCGGATGGGTGCGGCTGTACGCGGCCTCGGAGGGGCCTCGCAGCACCACCTATACCGAGCAGGAACTCGACGGGGCCCACGCCGTGCAGTGGGACGAGGGCGCGGAGCTGCTCTGGGTGCTCGGGGACGACACCCTGCTGGCCCTTCGGGTCGGTGGCACGCCCGACATCCCGTCCCTCACCCCCGAACGCAGCATCCCCCTTCCGGAAGTCGGGGGACACGACCTCGCACCTGTGCGCTCCGCGCCGGGGACGTTCTGGCTCAGCACCGGCGACCGCCTGTGGCGCTACGACTCACACCTCGACCGCTTCGAAGCCGTCGGGCTGGGCGCGGAGGACTCAGCCCGCGGGATCAAGAGCGTGGGCAGTGAGCCCGCTACCGGTCGCCTGCTCACCATCACGCCCGATCACGCGGGTCCCTGCTCCTGGTGCACCTCCGCCGTCACCTTCCACCACCCCGACGGGACGCTCGCCCTGACCGGAACCGAGCTGTACAAGGCCCGCTGGTGGACCACACCGCTGCCAGGCCTGGGCCCGACGAACCGACCCCGGTAGCGCGGTCCTCCGGCAGCCGCCATCCACGCCGAGCTGCACCACCGCGACGCCGGTCCCGGCAAACCGACCGGCCTCGACGGCCGCCCCGCCATGATGGTGCCGTTGAAGGTGAGGCGGTCGAGGACGGCCGCGCACTTCTGCGACCACCACGTACTGGAGATGCTGATGCCTGCCCCCGGGCCGACGACCAACGCCCCGCCGGTGAACGGGATACCGCCCGGGCGTCCGTTCTCGTGGCGATTCGTCACCCCGTTGTTCGTCGGTTCGGCGCTCAACCCGATCAACAGCTCGCTGATCGCCACGGCCCTCGTACCGATCGCCCACGGACTCGGCGTGTCGATCGGGCGGACCGCCGCCCTGGTCACGGCCCTGTACCTGGCCAGCGCGATCGCCCAGCCCACCGCAGGCAAGGCCGCCGAGGTGTTCGGCCCACGACGGGTGTTCCTGGCCGGAATCGGACTCGTCATCGTCGGAGGACTCATGGGCGGCGCCGCCCACAGCCTTCCGACCCTCCTGATCAGTCGAGTACTGCTCGGGTTGGGTACCTCGTGCGCCTATCCGACGGCCATGCTGCTGATCCGCCGCCGCGCCGAGGACGCCGGTCTGGACAAGCCGCCGGGCGGAGTGCTGGGCGGCCTGCAGATCGCCGGCATCGCGACCGCCTCCCTCGGGCTGCCCCTGGGCGGTGTCCTGGTGGCCGTGCTGGGCTGGCGTTCCGTGTTCTTCATCAACGTTCCGGTCGCACTCGTCGCGCTGGTCACGACATTGGCCTGGGTCCCACCCGACAGCCGACCCGACAGCCCACCTGACAGCCCACCTGACAGCCCACCTGACAGCCGACCCGACAGCCCACCGGACCGCAGCCGACGCGCCCGTGACGTCGCGGCCGGCCTGGATGTCATCGGCATCGCCGGGTTCGCCGCCGCGATGATCGCGCTGCTGCTGTTCCTGTTCGCCCTGCCCGACGCCCGCTGGTACTTGCTGGCGATCTCCGCCGTGCTGTGGATCGCCCTGGTGCTGTGGGAGCTGCGGGCCAGGACCCCGTTCCTCGACCTGCGCCTGCTCGCCGGAAACCGGGCCCTGACCAGTACTTATCTTCGCTACGGCCTGGTCCTGTTCTGCGCGTACGTCGTGCTCTACGGCGTCACCCAGTGGGCCCAGAGCGTCCGGGGCCTGTCCGAGACCGAAGCCGGACTGCTCCTGTTGCCCATGACGCTCGTGTCCGGTCCGGTGATCTCGCTCGTCTCCCGGCGCAACCGGGTGCGCGGACCGGTCGTAGCAGCGGCCCTGGCCTGCCTCATCGGCTCCGCCGGCGTACTGCTGCTCAGCGCCTCGGGCTGGATCGGATGGGTCGTGGTGGTCACTCTCGTCTTCGGCGTCGCCATGGGCACGTCCGGCGCGGGCAACCAGATCGCCCTCTACGACCACGCCCCCGCCGAACAACTCGGCACCGCCTCCGGCCTGCTGCGCACCTTCGGCTACCTCGGCTCGATCGCCGCTTCCGCAACCACCGGCATCGTCTTCCGCATCCGCGTCTCCGACCCCGGCATGCACCTCATCGCCTGGATCATGGTCGGCGTCGGCGTCGTCCTGGTCCTGACGACCCTCGCCGACCGCACCCTGCGTACCAGGCCCGCCCCCTGACACGCCTCCGCGAGGGCACCCCCCCTGCGAATGTGAACGGGGGAGCGGGTTCAACGCCTCTTTGCTGCGGGGGTGTTTCGTTCCCATGTCCATATGCCCAGATCACTGGCGTCGCGCACCAGTCGTGCACAGACTCACATCTGCACGATCGTGCACTCGACTCTCACCCCAGGAAGTTCTACGGGCATGCGTACCCCCCCCAGACCCGGCGTTCCCCAGGCGCACCCGCCGCACCTGGTGGGGAGGTGCCGTCCGTGCTCCGGTACGTGACACGCAGGGCGGCGGGCTGGTTCCTGGTGATCGCCATGGCCACCAACGCCACGTACTTCCTCGCCAGTTGGTTCCTCGACCCGCGCTCGAACTTCAAGGAACTGCGCCCGGTCCGCACCGAGGAGCAGATATCCCGGGCCCTGGCCCCCTACAACCTCGACCCGCACGAGCCGCTGCTCCACCGCTGGTGGGACTGGCTGACCAGCGTGGTCCTGCACTTCGACTGGGGCCGCTCCCCGGTCGGGGTCCAGGTGAACGGGGAGATCGGCTACCGCTCCCTCGTCAGCGCCGAACTGGTGATCGGCGCGACGGTCCTGTCGGTCGTCGTCGGCGTCGCCCTCGCGGTCCACACCGCCTCGCACCAGTACGGCTGGAGGGACCGGGCCGCCCAGGCCCTCTCCATGGCGCTGTTCAACGTCCCGGTGTCCATCGCCGCCCTCGCCCTGGTGCTGCTGGCCATCCAGCTGAACGAGCACGCCGGTTGGCACTTCCTGTACGTCGCGGGGGAGAACTCGCCCGGCGTGGAAGGATTTTGGGCGACGGCCGGTGACCGGCTGCTGCACCTGATCCTGCCGACGCTGACGCTCACCCTGACGGGGTACGTGGGCTACCACCTCACCCAGCGCTCCCTGCTGCTGGACGTCATCGGCTCCGACTTCGTGCGCACCGCCCGGGCCGCCGGGCTCACCCGGGCCCAGGCGATCCGCCGGCACGCCCTGCGCACCGCCCTGATCCCCACCGCACAGTCCGTGGCCTTCAGCATCCCGGCCGTCTTCACCGGCGCGGTCCTCACAGAGACGATCTTCGGCTGGAACGGCATGGGCCAGTACTTCATCCAGACCATCAGCAAGAACGACGTGCACGGCACCGTGGCGACCGCCGCCTTCGCCGCCGCCCTGACCGCGATCGGCGCGATCCTCGCGGACATCGCCACCGTTCTCCTCGACCCGAGAGTGCGGGTGAGCTGAGATGGGCACCCCTGTGAGTCCCGACGCGACCTCCGAAGACGTACTCGCCACCGCACCCGCGCGAGCCACCGATCCGCCGCCCACCGGGCACGACGGGCCCACCGGGCACGCTGAGCATGACGTGCGCGACGTGCGCGACGTGCGCGACGTGCAAGACGGGCACGACGGGCACTACCTGGGCCGGCGCCGTCTCTACCTGCGGCGCTTCCTGCGCAACCGGATCGCCGTCGCCGGCGTGGTGATCTTCCTGCTGCTCGTGCTGTTCAGCGCGCTCGGCGACCTGTTCACCCCGTACGGCTACGCGGACGCCGACTTCTCGGCACTGACCCAGGCCCCCGGCGCCGAGCACTGGTTCGGCACCAACCAGGGCGGCAACGACGTCTACGCCGCCGCCGTGCACGGCCTCCAGCGCTCGCTGGTGATCGCGGTGAGCGTGTCCGTGCTGACCGTCGCCATCGCCGCGGTCGTGGGCGCGGGCGCGGCCTACTTCGGGGGCCGGGTGGAGAAGGCCACCCTCGCCGTCGTCCACTTCCTGCTGATCGTGCCCTCCTTCCTCATCCTCGCCCTGGTCTCGCACCGGCTGGCGGGCGACTGGCGGGTCCTCATCCTCGTGCTGACGGTGTTCGGCTGGATGTCCACCGCGCGCGTGGTCTGGTCGGTGTCGACGTCCCTGCGCGAGCGCGACTACGTGCGCGCCGCGGAGTTCATGGGCGTGCGCCCCCTGCGCATCGTGGTGCGCCACATCATCCCGAACCTGGGCTCCCTGCTCATCGTCAACCTCACCCTGGGCGTGGTCTCCACCGTGCTCAGCGAGACCGCGCTGTCCTTCCTGGGCTTCGGCGTGCAGACCCCGGACGTGTCGCTGGGCACGATGCTCGCCGACGGTGCGGGCACCATCACCAGCGCCCCCTGGCTCTTCGCCTTCCCCGCCGGGCTGACCGTCCTGCTCACCGTCTCGATGACCTTCGTCGGCGACGGCCTGCGCGACGCCCTCGACCCCACGTCCACCACCGCCGCGGCAGGAGGCCGACGATGACCCTCGCACCCGCCCGCCGCACCGGGCCCGTGGCCGGCTCCCCGGCCGGGCCCACCGAGCCCGCACCCGTCCTGTCCGTACGCGACCTGAGCGTCTCCTTCCCCTCCGAGGCCGGACCGGTGGAGGCCGTGCGCGGCATCGGCTTCGATCTGCTGCCCGGGCGCACCCTGGGCATCGTCGGCGAGTCCGGCTCGGGCAAGTCCGCCACCGCCCTCGCCGTCATGGGCCTGCTGCCGCCCACCGCGCGCCTCGGCGGCCGGATCCTGCTGGGCGGCCGCGACCTGGCGGCGATGGACGACAAGGGCCTCTCCCGGGTGCGCGGCAAGGACATCGGCATGGTCTTCCAGGACCCGATGTCCGCGCTCACGCCCATCTTCAGCGTCGGCCGGCTGCTCTCCCAGGCCCTGCGCGTGCACCGGGAACTGTCGAAGAAGGACGCGTGGGAGCAGGCGGTGGAACTGCTCGACCTGGTCGGCATCCCCGACCCGCGCGAACGCGCCAAGTCGTTCCCGCACGAGTTCTCCGGCGGCATGCGCCAACGTGTCGTCATCGCCCTGGCCATCGCCAACAAGCCCTCGGTCCTCGTCGCCGACGAGCCCACCACGGCGCTCGACGTCACCGTTCAGGCGCAGATCCTCGACGTGCTGCGCCTGGCCCAGCGCGAGACCGGCGCCGGCCTCGTCCTGATCACCCACGACCTGGGCGTGGTGGCGGGCCACGCCGACGACGTCGCCGTCATGTACGCCGGACGGATCGTCGAGCACGCGAGCGTCGACGAGCTCTTCCGCCGTCCCACGATGCCCTATACCGCCCGGCTGCTGGCCAGCGTCCCCACCGTGGACAGCGGCGTCGAACGGCCCCTGATCCCGGTCGGCGGCGAGCCGCCCTCCCTGGTCGGCCTGCCCGGCGGCTGCCCTTTCGCGCCCCGCTGCGCGGTGGCCCTGGACGTGTGCCGGACCACCGAACCGGCCCTGACCATACCGGCCCTGACCGCACCGGCCCTGACCGAACCGGCCCTGACCGTACCGGGCGGGCAGCACGGACACGTCGGACACATCGGACCCGTCGGACACGTCGCCTGCCACCGTGCGGGGGAGATCGCCGACGGAACCCTCGACCCGGCCGGGCGCGCCGCTGCCGTGCCGCCGGCCCGCGCCGGAGAGCGGACCGCGGGCGAGGTGGTCCTGCGCGTGGAGGACCTGGTCAAGACCTTCCCCGTCACCAAGGGGGCCCTCCTCAAGCGCCGGGTGGGAACCCTGCACGCGGTCAACCACGTCAGCTTCGAACTGCGCGCGGGCGAGACCCTGGGCCTGGTGGGGGAGTCCGGCAGCGGCAAGACCACCACGCTGCGCGAGGTGCTGCGGCTGCGCGCCCCCGAGGGCGGCCGCATCGAAGTGGCCGGCACCGACGTCGCCACGCTGCGGTCGGCGGCCCAGGTGCGCGAGCTGCGGCGCGACGTCCAGATCGTCCTCCAGGACCCGACGGACGCCCTGGACCCCCGCCTGACCGTCTTCGACCTGCTGGCCGAACCGCTCCAGGCCGCCGGTGCCGACCGGACGGCCATCCGGTCCCGGGTCACCCGTCTCCTGGACCTGGTGGGCCTGGACCGCGCCCTGGGCGACCGCTTCCCCGCCGCCCTGTCCGGAGGCCAGCGCCAGCGCGTCGGCATCGCCCGGGCCCTGGCCCGCGAGCCGAAGATCCTGGCCCTGGACGAGCCGCTGTCCGCGCTGGACGTCTCCGTGCAGGCCGAGATCATCAACCTGCTCGCCCGGCTGAAGCGCGAACTGGGCCTGGCGTACCTGCTGGTGGCCCACGACCTGGCCGTGGTGCGCTACGTCTCCGACCGCATCGCGGTGATGTACCTCGGACACATCGTCGAGTCCGGTGCCACCGAGGAGATCTTCGCCCGGCCCCGGCACCCGTACACCCAGGCCCTGCTGTCGGCGATCCCGGTGCCCGACCCGGAGCGCGAGCGCCACCGCGAGCGCATCGTCCTCGCGGGCGAGCAGCCCAGTGCCACCCGGCTGCCGGAGGGCTGTGTGTTCGTCGACCGCTGCCCGCTGTACCGGGAGGCCGACGAGAGCGTACGGACCCGCTGCCGCACCGAGCGGCCGGCGACCGTCGGCGCCCCGGACGGCTCCGACCACCAGTACGCCTGCCACGCGGTCTGACACCCGCCCTGCCCCGCCCCCCCTTCTCACCGATTCCCACCAAGGACATCCCATGCGCCGGAAGCTCGCCCTGCCCCTCGCGCTCGCCGCGGCCGTCGCGGTCGCCGCCACCGCGTGCTCCTCCTCGTCCTCCTCCGGCGGACCCTCCGGCGGATCCTCCGGGCCGAACGCCACGAACGCCACGAACGCCACGAACGCCACGAACGCCGCCAAGGCCGCGTCCTCGGTCACCGACTACAACCCCCAGCCGTACGAGAACATCAAGGACGGCGGCACCTACACCACCGCGGGCACCTTCGACGAGCAGGGCAACCCCTTCAACGTCAACGGCACCCTGAACGCCTCGCGGATCTGGGCCTGGTACAACGCCCGCGCCATCACCTACTCGCCAACCGGCGAGGTCCAGTACAACCCGGACTACTACAGCGACGTGAAGGTCTCCGTCGAGGGCGGCGACCAGAAGGTCGTCATCACCCTCAACCCCAAGGCCGTCTTCAACGACGGCACCCCCATCGACTGGCGGGCCATCGAGGCCACCTGGAAGGCCGACAACGGCTCGGACAAGGACTACGCGGCCTCCTCCACCGACGGCTACGACCGCATCACCTCCGTCACCCGGGGCGCCGACGACAAACAGGCGGTCATCGCCTTCAAGGGCGTCAACGCCTCCTGGTCCGCGCTGTTCACCACCTTCCTGCACCCCCAGGCCGCCACCGTCGACAACTTCAACAAGGCGTACGTCAAGACGGCCCACCCCGAATGGGGCACCGGACCGTACACCGTGGGCACCTGGGACGACCACTCCGGCAACATCACCTTCGTGCGCAACCCCAACTGGTGGGGCCGGCCGGGCAAGCTCGACAAGCGCGTCTACGTCAACCTGGAGAGCGCCGCCTCGATCAACGCCTTCAAGAACGGCGAACTCGACTACGCCCCCGTCGGGACCGCGGAGAACCTCAAGCAGGTGAAGACCGTCAAGGACGCCGAGATCCGCAGCGGCGGCAGCCCCTTCGAGTACGCGCTGTACCTCAACGCCAAGTCCCCGTTCCTCGGCGACGTCCAGGTCCGCAAGGCGGTGCAGGAGAGCATCGACCGTCCGCAGATAACGAAGATCCGGTTCCAGGGCCTCGACTACACGGAGCCGCTGCCCGGCTCGGCGGTGCTCTACAGCTTCCAGCAGGGCTACCAGGACAACGTCGCCGCTGTCCTGAAGTACGACCCGCAGGAGGCACGGAAGACCCTGGACGCGGCCGGCTGGAAGCCCGGAGCCGACGGCATCCGCGCCAAGGACGGCAAGCAACTCGAACTCGGCTACACCCTGCTCGGCGACGACCCCATCGAGAAGGCCACCGCCGGAGCGTTCACCGCGATGCTCAAGGCCGTCGGCGTGAAGGTGAACGTCAACAAGGTCTCCGAGAACGACTTCTCCAAGGTGCTCAGCGACCGCCGCTTCGACCTGTTCATCTCCGGCAACCGCTCGACGGACCCCTTCGGCGCGCGTTACCTGTGCGACTTCTACTGCTCGGACCGCGACTCCAACATCACCGGAACCGGCACTCCCGAGCTGGACAAGGAGATCCGCGCCACCGGCGAGATCGCCGACCTCGGCCAGCAGATCGCGGCCGTCAACAAGGTCGAGCAGAAGGCCCTCCAGCAGTACGCCTTCCTGCCGCTCTACAGCGGCCCCTCCACCTACGGCATCAGGAAGGGCCTCGCCAACGTCGGCGCCACCATCTTCTACAGCCCGCTGCCCGAGACCATCGGCTGGCAGAAGTAGCACCACTGCCCCGGCGATCTCGCGGGCCGAGCGGCTGCATGATCCTTGCTGTCGTGGGTATCGTTTGAGTCAGCAGTCGTGGATCCGAAGTACCGCAGCATCGGCAGTCGGAGGACCAGGGCGATCACCTCAACCCCAGGGGTACGCACCAGCGCGTATCCCGTCCCCGACCAGGGAGCAGCACATGGCCACCGGCATCGTGAAGTGGTTCAACGCCGAGAAGGGCTTCGGTTTCATCGAGCAGGACGGCGGCGGCCCGGACGTCTTCGCCCACTACTCCAACATCGACTCGCAGGGCTTCCGTGAGCTCCAGGAGGGCCAGAAGGTGACCTTCGACGTCACCCAGGGCCAGAAGGGCCCCCAGGCCGAGCACATCCGCCCTGCCTGACGTTCGCAGCGCGACGCCCCGTACCGCTCTGGTACGGGGCGTTCGTCATGCTCAGACCTGGTCGTGCCGGTTCATGGGCTGTCGGCATGGACGTCGACCGGGATGTCGAGCGGGACGGGACGGGCGGTCATCCTCGGGCGCGCCAGGCAGACAGGCGGCGGAACCAGCGGCGGCGCAGGCCGGTGCGGGGAGGCGGCGGAAGTTCGGCCTCCATGGGGGAGGCGAAGGTGCGCAGCAGGACCTCGGGGGCTGAGCCTGGTCCACCCGGGGGCTCCGCGGGCGGCGGTGGCAGCAATGCGGGCAGGTAGGCAGAGGGGGGAATCGGTGGGGGGTTCGGCGGGGGGTTCGGTGGGGGGGCCGGCAACGCGGGCGGCTGCTCGGGTCGCGGTGCGGGCTGCGGTGCGGGCTGCGGGTACCCGTGTGTGCCGAGGCGCACGGTCGTCGTGTCCCGAGGTGGCAGGGGCAGGACCGCCCCGGTCGGCATGCCGACTGGTCGGAGTCGTACGGTCGGCCCTCCTGGAGCGGGTCGCAGGATCGTCTCGGCCGTGGCGGGATTCGGCGGCGGTTCCAGGGCCCGGTCCGGTGAGTGCTGGTACGGGCGGTCGAGGTCGAGGACGAGCTGTGCGCGCCGCAGCGTGGCGCGGGAGATGGCGTCGGGTAGCCAGTCTCCGTGGGCGAGCTGCCGCTGCGCGGTGGTGATTCGGCGGTCGGAGAGCGATCTGAGCAGGCCCTCGGCTGTTGGCCGGTGGGCGGGGTCCTTGCTCAGGCAGGTACGGACCCAGCCGTCGAGGTCCGCGGGCAGCGAGGACAGCCGGGGCTCGCCGTGGAGCACGTTGTAGATCACGTTGACGAGGTTGTCCCCGTCGAAGGGCGACGATCCGGTCGCTGCGAAGGCCATCACGATTCCGAGGGCGAAGACGTCGGTCTCGGGCCGCACGGGCCGTCCCGTGACCTGTTCCGGGGCCAGGTAGCCCGGGGTTCCGATGATCACTCCGGTCGATGTCTGCCTGGTCGAGTCGGCCATGATCGAGACCCCGAAGTCGATGAGTCGCGGGCCCTGCGCGGTGAGCAGGACGTTCGACGGTTTGAGATCCCGGTGCACCACGCCGGCCTCGTGCACGGAGTGCAGGGCCCTGAGGAGTCCGTACCACAGCGCGTACAGCGAGTCGGCCGGGAACGGGCCGAAGGCGTTGACGCTCTGCTGGAGGGAGAGCCCGGGGATGAAGGCCGTGGCCATCCAGACGCCGTTCTCGTCGGCCTCCGCGTCCAGGAGCGGCGCCGTGAAGTCTTCGGGGATCCGTGACACCACGGCGATCTCGCGCCGGAAGCGTTCTTGCGCCTCCGGCTCGCTCAGCAGTTCCGGGCGCAGGACTTTGACGGCCGCGGCCCGGCCCGTGGCCGAGCGCGCGAGGTACACGATCCCCATGCCGCCCGCACCGAGGCGGCCCAGCAGCCGGTAGGCACCCAGCTCCCGGCGGTCCCTGGAGGAGAGCGGCGCCAGCCCGTCGGGCATGCCGGTCCGGTCGTCGGGTTCAGCCATCGCTCCACTTCCCGAAACCGCGTCGGTCGGTGCTCCGGTGTCCGCGACCGAAGAGGATCTCCGACCTGAGCCGCCGGTCCGCCCGGCGGCGCCAGCGGGCCAGCAGGGCCTCGTTCGCACGGACCTCGGGGTGGTCGGGGCCGAGCGTCCGGCGCAGGTCCGGCAGCACCTCGTGGAAGATGCGGAGCGCGGTGCGGACGTCTCCGTCCGCACCGGTCCAGTGGGCGAGCCGGGCGCGGTTCACCAGGGCCACCTCGTCCTGCTCTCCCAGGATCCAGTCCAGGTCGTCGAGCAGCTGCCGGAAGAGGGCGATCGCCGTGCGCGGGTCGCCGGCCTCGCCGGTCCAGTGCGCGTGCTGGCTGCGTGCGAGGAGCGTCTCGCGGGCGTCCCGCCCGGCGACCCGGCTCAGGTCCGGCACCACCGCCGCGAACAGCCCGCGGGCGCCCTTGGGCGAACCCGACAGGCCGGTCCACTGGCCGAGCCGGGCCCGGCCGATCAGTGTGTGCAGGTCGTCGGCGCCGAGCAGCCAGTAGAGGTCGGGGACGAGGGAGTCGAGCAGGCGGACGGCCTGCCGGGTCCGGCCGGTCCGTCCCGTCCACTGGGCTTGGTTGATCCGCCCGACCAGCGTGTCGCGATCCTCCGCTCCGAAGACCCGGTGCAGGTCCGTCACCAGGAGGTCGGTGAGCCGAGCGGCGGAGCCGGTGTCGCCGCAGACCCCTATCCAATGGGCCAGTCGGCCCCGGCCCAGTAGTGTCTCGCGGTCGTCCGGGCCGAGGGCGCGGACCAGATCGGTGACCACCTCGCCGGTGAGGCGCGCCGCCTCCACCGGCTGCCCGGCCTCCCCGGTCCAGTGGGCGAGCTGGGCACGGCCGACGAGCGTCACCCGGTTGTCGACGCCGAGCACCCGGGTCAACGCGCCCACCGCCGCCGTGGACAGGTCCAGCGCCTCGCGGACCTGGCCGGCGGCGCCCAGCCACTGGGCGTACTCGATTCGCCCGGCCAGGGTGTCCGGATCGTCGGAGCCCAGGATCTGCGTCATCTCGTCGAGGACGTTGCCCAGCTCCGAGGCGGCGGACCGCGCGTGGCCGCCCTGGCCGAGTCGCCGCCCGGCCTGCACGAGGGATTGGAAGCGCTGCCTTTCGGTGACCGGCCCTTGGCCTTCCGTGACCGGTCCGCGGCGGCTGTCGGCGGCTTCGCCCGGGCCCACCCGAGTGGGGCGTCTGGTCCGCGGGCGGCTGAGGATCAGATTGGCGGCGGTGTCGGTGCCGCACTGCTCCGGTTCCGGCCACCCCCGCGAGCGCAGCGCGAGTCTCAGGTGGGGAAAGAGCGCGCCCAGCGACACTCCCTCGGGACCGGCGTCGTCGACCCCGTTGCGCAGCGCGCGCAGCAACTCGCCGGTGAAGGCGGTGTGCCGTTTGCCCTCCTCGAAGCGGGAGGGCGAGTTGGGCGGCGACGAGACCAGCGTGTACGCGCCGGCGATCTCCAACTGTTCGGCCACCGGCGGGGTGCCCCCGGACAGCCCGCCCGCGACCGCGCGGCCGGAGAAGCAGCAGTCGAGGATGAGTACCCGCACGCGTGCCGGACTGGCCTGGAAGGCTTCCCGGATGACATCGAGCGGGCAGGCCGTCAGGGACGGCATGCTCTGGTCGGTCTCGGTGAGTGAGAGGTAGAGCTCCCCCTTCTTGGACCCGATCAGGCCGTGGCCGGAGTAGTAGACCAGGAGCACGTCCTCGGCGGCTGCCGCCGCGTTCAGCAGCGGCAGCCCGAGGTCCCTCGGCTGTCGCGGGTCCAGCACGGTGATGCTGCGCTCGGGTGCGAACGCGCCCGGTTGTCCTTCGATCAGGACATCTCGGAAGTCCAGCACGTTGTTCGTGATCGACGGTACGTCCGCAGGCCCGCCCTGGTGCGAGTAGTGCGCGGTGCCGATCAGCACGGCCCACGAGCGAGAGGCGTCGGGAAGCCGGAACACGGTCAGTCCGAAACGTCGTCGGTCCGCCGACCGGAGTGCAGGGCAGCCTTGAGCACCGACTCCACATCGGCACGCGCGACGTGCTCGGCCGTCACCTCGGTGCGGGTACCGTCCGGCTTCACGGTCTTGATCTTGATGCTGCTGGTGCGGGGCTGGCTCAGGTACACCTTGAGCGAGGCGGCGAGAGTGGTGAGCGTGCCGCCCGCCCCCAACGCCACGACGAGGGTGTCGGACCAGGACCCGAGCTCGCCCGGACCGGGCGTCGCCGCCGCGACGCGAACCCGGCCGCGGAACGCCGGCTCGTCGGCCAGCCAGTCGCGCAGGTCGAGGACAGCATCGGGGCCTCCTGCTTCCACCGCAAACCAGGATTCCACCACAGCGATTCCCCCTAGGATCGAACCGACGCGAGTGCTCCGCATCCTTATAGGACGGCAGCAGGGCGCGCCCTGTTCCCCTTGCGACCAAAACGTTATGACTGACCGCCAGAAGATCGCCATGGGATCGGCGCAGCAGGCGACGGCGGCGGGCATCGAGCTTGGGCAGCAGGCGGGCGGGAAGGCCTCCCAGCCCGCGTACGACATCACCCGTCGAAACCGTCCACACCTGCTACGTGCTGGCGGGTAGCACACCAGTGCTCGTGCACAACGGCAGTTGCCCCATCGGATTCACGGGGCTGGGCGGAGGCAGGTTCCAGCCGCCGGCCGGCCTCCGAGTGTTCCGTCGTCCTGCACCGCATGGCCGACCTCGCGATCACGCGCGCCGCCGCAGCCCGGGGCCGGCCAGGGGTGTGGCCGGCCCCGGGGCGCTCAGTGGCAGACGAGCTTGTTGCGTGCGAGCTCCTGGACGGTGCCGGGGGAGACCGGCGTGTCGCAGGAGACGGTGCCCTCGATTTCGGCGTCGAAGGTGCTGTAGGTGGGGTGGGAGCCGAAGGCGTAGGCCCAGTACCCGTCGCCGGGGTCGCTGCTCGGGGGGTAGCGGGGGAGGCAGACGTACGCGTCGGCTTTGCCCTGGACGCGGTTTGTGCCCTTGAACACCGCGTAGTCGCCGGGGCGGGAGAAGTTCAGCGTGACCTTCTGGGACCACGTGCTGGTGCTGGACTTGGTGTTCTGGACGGAGAACCCGACCTTGATGGAGACCTTGGCGAAGAACGCGCCCACCTCCGAGTTGATCTCGGTCGAGGCGTTGAACGTGGTGCTGACGTTCTGGACCTCGGTCACGGTGGTCTCGATGGAGCCGGTGGTGCCGGGGGCGATGGTGATGCCCTTCCAGTGCGTGAGCACCGGGTCGACGACGGCGGTCGAGACCTCGTACAGCCCGTACCGGTCCACGCGGGGGTCGCACGGGCCGCCCGGTTCGGCCGCGTGGGCCGTGCCGGCGCCGAAGGCCGAAGCCGCCACGGTCAGGACGGCGAGCGCGGCGGGTAAGGACAGCCGCCGCAGGAAGGTGTTCGCCAAGAGGACTCCTCGGGGAGGGGAGGCGTCAGGCGGTCACGCCGCCGACACCTGGCATGCATTTGTCAGATCATGCCCCGATCGCCTCCACCGCACACTCACAACTCCCAACTCCCCCGTACAAAAAGAAGGTTGGCCGTGCACGCAGCCTGCGGCGCCGCCGTTCGTGCGGGCGGTGGGCGAGCCGCGCGCAGGGCGGTGCGGGCCAGGTCGACGCCGCTGGTCGTGGGCGTGTCATCAGGCAGCCTTTCCGAACCGGTCGCACCAGGTGTTGAGGAGCTCCCCGTCCTCGCCGGTCAGCGCGGCTACCGGCCGGGCAGGGACGGGCGTGCTCGCGCACTCGCCGCTACACCTCGTCGGCCCCGGTGTCAGCCGGCGAGGCCCTGACCTGCACACCTCCGGGTCGTCCCACTCCGTGTCAGGCGATCCCAGTCTCAAAGTCGTGCCGGCTCCTCATGGGTCGGCGTTCAGTCGGCAGTGCTCGGCCGAACCGTGCGGATCAGAGTCTCGGTGGCGGACTTGTCTCCGGCCATTCGGCCTGCTTGGGCTACGCCTGCTCGTAGGCCTTGGAAAGAATGCCCGTCAAGGCGTGGGCGATCTCCGTACGCAGTTCCTCATGCTGCGGACCCAAACGGTGTTTCGGGGCAGTCCGCTCATCTCCGTAACACCACACCGGGCTGTGGAGAAGGCGCGGCGGCTCCCACTCGTAGCGCGGGTGGATGTGACCGTGGAGGTGCTCCCACGAGTTCCCGAGCACCTCGTAGTTCAGCCGACGGAAGGCCTGGTCCCGCCTGCCACACGAAGCCTCGACAGCCTCCCCCAGGAGAGAGAGGTCGAGCAGGAAGCGGGACCGCTCGTCCCGGGGCAGATCCGTCAGGTGGTTCGCAGCGCCCGCGTACAGCAGCAGGCAGTACCCGGGAAGGTGCTGCGTGTCGCCGATCACAGCCCAGCCGGTCCGCATCCGGGCCAGCACCGTGGGGTTCTCAGCACGCTCGGCCGCAGCGATCCGATCTTCTTTCCAATCTGTCATGTCCCATGGATACCAGGTCATTTGGTTGCTTGGCGGGGCGCAGAGGCGTCGGTCGGCGGGCGGCAGGACGACTGATATTCCATCACTTCGAGACGTGCCGCCGCGGCGCCCGAGATGCGCACCGGACAGCGCGCGCGGCCTGCGTCCCGTGCGCGCTGGCGAGAGGGAAACCGCGAGCGTGGGCGGAGCGCCGCTGTCTACTTGTCACTTCGTCGCAGCCTCGGGCAGGCGGGCCCGATACTGTCGTTCAACGCGTGGCGTGTGCGTCGATGGTCAGGGTGTTTTCGGGCCGTATGGTCGTTCCCTTTTCCGGTGCGTGGTCGGCCGGTCCCGTGCGGGCCCGTGCGGGCCGTGGTGTCGGGTGGGGGTGGGGTGTCAGTCGAGGGCGAGGCGTTTGTTGAGGGCCTCGCCCGAGGGCAGGGGGTCGATGAAGTTGTGCAGGAACGTGAGCATCGCGTCGGTGTCCAGGTCCTGGCAGGCGGTGTCCATCGCGGCGTAGAGGGATTCCTCGATCCCGGCGACGGTGGTGGCCAGGCGTTCGCCTTCGGGGGTGAGGCTGAGCTGGAGGTAGCGGCGGTCCGCGGTGTCGGTGCGGCGTTCGACCAGTCCAGCCGCGACGACGCGTTCGAGGAGCCGGCTGGGGTTGGTGCCGCTTTCGCACACCAGGAGCTGCCCGAGCCCGTTGAGGCTCAAGGTGCCGTGCTGCTGGAGCAGGCGCAGCACCTCGGCCTGTGACGGGGTGATGCCGTGCGGTTTGAGGGCCTGGATCAGCAGCCGGTTGCCTTCGCGCTGGGCCGCCAGGATCGCGAACCGCAGGTGTTCGGCCTTACGCATCGGCGTCCTGCCGGGTGGTCGGCAGGGTGGCGAGGAAGTCGTTGACCGCGGTGGCGTAGGTGACCGGGTGGGAGAAGCGGAACATGTGGCCGGTGCGCGGCAGCACGACCTCCCGGGCGTCGGGGATGCCCGCGAGCATGACCTTGGAGGCGTTCTCGCCGATCAGCACGTCGTGGGAGGGGGTCAGGATCAGGGTCGGGACCTGGACCCGGTCCAGCGCGTCGGTGTAGTCGGCGGTGAGAACGGTCCGCAGGCGGGCGCCGAAGGAGGTGGCGGGGGTGTTGGCGAGGAACAGTTCGCGGCTGCGCGCTTGGCTCCAGGGCGTCTGGCCCTCGCCGTCGTACGGGGAGGTGAGGCGGTGGGCGTGGGCGCGCAGCGTCAGCTGCCGGTAGAGCGGTCCGCGGGCCCTGCCGATCGCCTGCATCAGGGCCTTCCAGGGCTTCGAGTCGACCGGGTTGGCCGCGAAGCCGCCGGACATGACGAGGGCGCGCAGGCCCGGCGGGCGGCGGGTCGCCAGTGCGAGGGCGATGTTCGCGCCGAAGGAGTCGCCGACCAGCACGTAGTCGTCCAGGTCCGCGATCGCGCTCTCGAGGTGGTCGGCGTAGTGCTCGATGTCGTCGACGCCCTCGGGTAGGCGCAGCATCCGTTTGGGCGCCTCGCCGTAGGGGGCCAGTTGTTCGGCGCTCCACGGGGCGCCGGAGAGGCAGGGGATGAAGACGAGGGTCGGATTCTTCTCTGAAGTGCCCATATCGGACACATTACACGACATATGTGTCGTGACATATGTGGTCCAGGTCATATTCCTGCTCTGTCTTCCCTGGACTCGCCCGGCCTCGGGCGCGGTGCGAGCCGCCCCAACGCGCAGAAGGCGGTCACCAGGCCGCGGGCCGCCTCGAAGGCATCGGTCCAGCGTCCTTCGGTGCCGCCGCCGTGATCGTCGCCACGGCGCCGGTTGGCTGCTCGCGCGGCACCACCCGCTCGATGGGGTCTCGGGCGTCCGGCACCGGGACCACCGCGCCCGACCCGCCGACCGCATCGTCCGGTTGACCACCGGGGGCAGGGGGGTAGCTGGGAATGCTGTCGGAGGCGTTGAGCGCGCTGGCCGCGGCTGGGGGCGCCGGGATCGTCCAGGCCGCCGGAACGGGCGTGTGGGCGGCCACCCGGGAACGGATCGCCTGCCTGCTGGGCCTCGCCCGTTCCGGGGACGAACGCCTCGCCCAGGCACGCCCCGACCGGACCAGTCAGGAACTGGAAGCCGCAGCCCCGCAGGAACGGGCAGCCCTTGCACAGCGACAGGAACACACCTGGCAGACCCGGCTGGCCGACTTCCTGGAAGGGCTGAAACCGGCCGAACAGGCCCAGGCTGCCGAGCAACTGCGCGCCCTGCTGGTCCCCGCCCCCGCCGACCCCGCTGCCCAGGGCCGGGCCGACAACAGTGGAGCTGTTCCAGCGTCTTGGCCGCTGACTGGTCGGTCTGGGCCGGTGTCGTCCTGTCCACGTTCCGGCATGCCAGGGCGCGGTGGAAGCGGTCCGTGTGTCCGGATGGAGTTCCAGATGCTCGCCGGTCAGGCGTAGTGTGACGCGTCCGGCTGCGGCGTCCCGGCTGACCACCACCGTGTCGGGTTCCTCGCCGAAGCCGGTCACGGTCACCGTGACGCGCTGTCCGCGGACGAGGTGCAGCCGCCGGCCGCCGGCGTTCGGCCTCGGGCTCTCCGGACGGTTCGTCGGGGTGGTCTCGCCGTCCACCGAGATCTGGCCGCTGCCACAGGCCGGCCCCTTCTACACCGCCCTGGAACGCGTTGGCCTTTACCACCTCACCGACGGCGACCGTCAGAGCGTCCGCGGCCTTACCCGCCGCCGCCTCGGGGCGTCCCGGACCGCGGTCGGGCTGACCCGGGGTCCAGGGTGGGGTGTTCCCGGTGGGTGTGCCCCGGGGTCGTGGCCGGCATGCGGGTGGCTGGCCTGTCCTGCGGGCGGGGGCGGGTCGGCGGGTTGTCAGCGCAGTCGGCTGAACCAGCGCACGATGGCCGTCGTGTCGGCGATGTTGGAGCCGAGGTGTCTGGAGCCCGCGAAGTCGGGGGTGCCGAGGTCGACGACCGTCGTGTTCACGCCGTGCGATCGCAGTGTGGCCTCGCAGTGGTCGGTGTTGGTGTTGGCCGCCTGTTCGTCCGCGTCGGCCGTGTACAGGCGGACCGGGACGTGTGGTGCCCAGTCGCAGGTGCTGTCGGCCACCCGAAGTGCTTTGGCCAGCGGGCCGGTTGGGTGGCGCAGCATGTCGAAGCCGTGTGGGGTGAGCAGTGCGTCGATGGTGTCGGGTGTGCCGGCGAAGAGTTGCGGGCCGGTGTGTGAACCGTCGAACAGTGTCTCGACCGTGCTGTCGTACGGGGCTTGGAAGACCTCGTCGGGGGAGTCGTAGAGGTGGTGCAGCCGGTTCCAGGCGACAAGGAGGTATGCCGTGTACAGCACGCTTGATTTCGGGTCGAGAGTGCCGTTGAGCAGTGCCGGCAGTTCGGCGTGCTGGAAGTCGTAGGCGCCGCTGACCGGTGCGACGGCTTGGAGCCGGAACCACGGGTCGTCGCCGGCCTGGAGTGCCCGTGCGAGTCCCATCGCCGCCGAGGCGCCCTGGGAGAACCCGGTGACCAGCACGTCGTGTCCCAGTGTCCGGCCCGTACGCGGGACAAAGGCGCGGGCTGCCCGGAGCATGTCCAGGGAGGCGGTGGTCTCCGACGGCACGTCCATCCAGGGGTGGAGTCCCGGGCCGGCGCCCAGGCCGATGTAGTCCGGGGCGACGGCGGCGAACCCGGCGGACGCGTACGTGATGGCGGGTGAGGACACGAATCCGGCCTTGACCATGGAGGACGGGGCATCGGAGCGGTGACTGGCCGTGCCGTGGGTGAATGACACCGTCCGCAGCTCGTGTTCGCCGCCGCGGGGCAGCACCAGCAGTCCGCTGGCGGTGATCGGCCGGCCGCTGGGGTCCACGGTGCGGTACACCAGCCGGTAGGCGTCCACTCCGAACCGGACCGTACCCGTGTCATACCCGGCGGCGGCCAGTGCCGCGGCGGCATCCTCCTTCGCGGCCAGGGTGGTCGTCTGCTGGACGGAGACGAGCCGTCCGCGATCGCTTCGGTGCACCGTGTCCGCCGAGGCGGCTCCCGTCGTCGCCGCAGTCGCAGTCGCAGTCGCAGTCGCAGTGGCGGTGGCGGTGGCAGTGGCGGTGGCCAGGACGGCCAGGACTGTCCCGATGTTCAGCCTGCGAAGCACGGGCCGTGGCGTGCCTGCTAAGTGGGTGGATTTCATGTCGCCGACGCTACGTACGGTCGCCCTCGTGCCGCAGTCCGGCCAGCGGGCGTATCCGTCCTGGGGCTAGCCCTACCGCGGCACCGTGCGCGAGCCGGGGGGAACCGGCGAGGGCCGGCTGACTGCCAGGGCTCCAACTCGACGTCCCTGCGCCCTCCTTAGGTTCTGGGCCGTCGCTCGGGACGTCTGTCGGTGGCAGGGGTGATCGCTATGCGGCCGTAACCGACTCGAAGCCCTCGTCCGCAACCGACTCGAGCGACTCCGGTACCGAACCGACACCCTCGACGGATTCATAGCCGGCACCGGCCTGACCCTCGACACCCCGACATCACCCCGACATCACCCTGACGGGCCGAAGTCGGTAGAGATCAAGTCAGGGGAGTGGTGGCCAGGGTCCGGGACCGCAGGCCGCCCCCGGCGTGGCCGGGGGCGGTGGCCCGCGTTCGAGGCGTGCGGCAGTGTCACCGGCGGGGTGCCGCGTAGGCGCGCAGGAAGGCCCGGACGCCGGCGACGATGATCTCCTCGGTCTCCGCCCGGTCCAGCGGGTATGCGCCCCAGTACGAACGCTGGGTGACCTCCGTCGCGGTCAGCAGCACGAAGTGTGCGGCCGCCCGCCCCGGGTCCGGTGTCTCGAGCCACCCGTCCTCGGCCAGTTCCCCGAAGCGCTGCCCGAGGGCGGTGAACACCCGTCGCGGTCCGGCCTCCTGCCAGGCGTCCAGGGCGGCCTTCGGCAGGTGCCGGGCCTCGGCGTTGATCTGGCGCACCAGCCCGAAGTGGTCGGCGAACTCGGTCAGCGGTGTCACCCAGGCCAGGGCGAACGCGGTGAGGTCCGCCTCCAGGTCGGTGACCTTTCCGAGCCTGCGCTCGATGATGTCCAGCTGGGCGTCGGCGACCTGCGCCGCGCTCTCCCGGACGACGGTCTGGAAGAGCAGTTCCTTGCCGGTGAAGTGGTTGTAGATGGTGCGGGTGGACACCCCGGCCTCCGCCGCGATGGCGTCGATGCTGGCGCGGGTGTAGCCGTCCCGGCCGAAGATCGTGCGGGCGGCCCGGGTGATGGCCTGGCGCTTCTCGGCCAGCCCCCGGCGGGGCCGGTCCGGTGTTTCCTGCCGGCTGGTCATGGGGTCTCCTTCATTGCCGCTGCCTCGAAAAATTGCAGTCATCGTTGTACTTGTTGCCATACACGTTGTACTTTACCTGACATGCCGTCCGAACGGGCGGTGACAGAACAGCAGCGCACCCCTGGAGACAGCCATGTCCGAGACCCCGTTCCGCCTCGCCGTCATCATCGCCAGCACCCGGCAGGGCCGCTTCGCGCCCACCGTCGCCGACTGGTTCGTCCGCACCGCCGGGCAGCGCGCGGACCTCGACATCGACGTCGTCGACCTGGCCGAGCACCCGCTGGCTCACGTGGGCGAGGAGCCCACCGCCGAGCAGGCCGAACGGCACGCGGCCCTCTCACCCCGACTGGCCGCCGCCGACGCCTTCGTGGTGGTCACCCCGGAGTACAACCACAGCTTCCCGGCCGCCCTCAAGAACGCCATCGACCTGCACGGCGCCGAGTGGCGGGCCAAGCCGGTCGGATTCGTCTCCTACGGCGGGCTCGGCGGCGGGCTGCGCGCGGTCGAGCAGCTCCGGCTGGTCTTCGCCGAGCTGCACGCCGTCACCGTCCGGGACACCGTCAGCTTCCACAACGTCTGGGGCCTCTTCGGCGAGGACGGCGAGCCGGTCGACCCGACCGTCCAGAGCGGCGCCGCCAAGGGCATGCTCGACCAGCTCACCTGGTGGGCGCACGCGCTTCGGGACGCCCGCACCGTCCGCCCGTACGGCGTCTGAACCGCGACCGGGGGGGAAACGAAGATGAGCACCGCCACCGAGCCGGTCACGGCCGGGACGACCACCGACACGGCCACTGCGGCCGCACCCGGCCCGCGCACTGCGGCCGTCGCCGCCGTTGTGGTCCTCGGCTCGCTGATGACCGTCCTCGACACCACGATCGTCAACGTCGCCCTCAACCGCCTCGCCGGGGACTTCGGTGCCCCGCTGGCCACCATCCAGTGGGTCACCACCGGCTATACCCTGGCGCTCGCCACCGTCACGCCGGTCACCGCCTGGGCGATCGGACGGTTCGGCACCCGCCGCCTGTACCTGACCGCGCTCACCCTGTTCGTGCTCGGCTCGGCGCTGGCCGGCGCCGCCTGGGACGCCCCCTCGCTGATCGCCTTCCGCGTCCTTCAGGGCCTGGGTGGAGGCATGGTGATGCCGGTCGGGATGACCGTCCTGGTCCGCGCCTGCGACCCGGCCCGCACCGGCCGCACCATGAGCGTGCTCGGCATCCCCGTCCTGATCGGCCCGCTGGCCGGGCCGGTGCTCGGCGGCTGGCTGGTCGACGAGGCCTCCTGGCGCTGGGTCTTCCTGGTCAACCTGCCGCTCGGCGCGCTCGCCCTCATCCTCGCCGCCCGGCTGCTGCCCCGCGACGGCGCCGGCACCCGCCGCAGGCTGGACCTGCCCGGCCTGCTGATGCTCTCCCCGGGCCTGGCCGCACTGATCTACGGGCTGGGCGCCGGGCACGGACACCTCGCCGCGGCCGGCAGCCTGCTGCCCATCCTGGCCGGCGCGACCCTGGTCGCCGGCTTCGTCGTCCGGGCGCTGACCGTCGGGGAGCCGCTGATCGACCTGCGGCTGCTGGCCCGGCGCGCCTTCGCCGGGCCCGCCGCCACCATCGCCCTGTTCGGCTGCGGCTACTTCGGCTCGATGCTGCTGCTCCCGCTCTACTACCAGCTGGTGCGCGGCCAAAGCGCCACCGACGTCGGCCTGCTCGGCATCCCACAGGCGCTCGCCACCGGCATCACCATGCAGTTCTCCGGCCGGCTGTCCGACCGCTTCGCCCCCGGCCGGATCGTGGTCACCGGCACCGTCCTGGCCGCCGCCGGCTTCCTCGGCTTCACCGTCCAGGTCGCCGCCGACACCCCGTACCCTCACCTGATCGCCGCCCTGGCGGTGATGGGGACCGGCATCGGCATGACGCTGATGCCGGCCATGGCGGCCGCCACCCGCAGCGTCGCCCCGACCGAGGTCCCGGCCGCCACCACCCTGGTCACCATCGTCCAGCAGGTCTCCGGCTCGGTCGGTACCGCCCTGATGTCCGTCCTGCTCACCGGGGCCATGGCCGACCGGCTGCCGACCACGGTCGCCGGCGGGGAAGCCGGCGGCGCACTGGCCACCGTGCAGGGCCTGGACGGCGCCGCGCGGGCCGCGCTCGCCCCCGGCCTCGCGGACGCCTTCCGGGACACCTACGGCTGGGCCGTCGCCCTGCTCGCGCTCGCCCTGCTGCCCGCACTGTCGCTCTCCCGCCAAGCCCCGGGCGGCGGCGCCGCCGGGAGCGCCAAGTCACGCCGAGTGCACACCTCCTGACGAACTCCACCAAACCCCCATCGAGCCTCCCCCACCCCGTACGCGGATTTCGCTACCGGTGGGGGCGGCCCATTCGGTCAGCCCGGCCGGCAGCAGGTGCGCCTGGCCGGCAGCAGGTGGGCCTGGCCGCGGGTCAGCGCGCGCTGCGGGTTGAGGACCGCGACCGGCGCGCCCTCCCCGCCCAGCAGCGCCACCCCGCCCGCCCGGCGCGGATCGTCCAGGCTCCACCCGGCCGTCGCCGTGATGCCGTGTGCCTGCGCGAGGTGGGCGATCGCCCGTGCCACCCGCGGACGGCCCACGGTCTCCTCCCGGGCCGCGGTCGCCGCCGCGGTGCCGCGTACCGCGGCCTCGGCCTTCATCGCCTGGAACCGGTGCCGCTCCCGGCTGACCTCGTCCAGCCCGCGGATCTGGGCCCGCCGGGCGTCCAGACGGCGCTGACCCGCCTCTCTCTCGCTCTCGCGCTACCGGGCGGCGTTCCCCGCCTCTGTTCGGGCTGCGAGACTGTGATCATGACCCCTGACCGTCGCAACCTTGGCCTGCCTGCCTTCTCCGAGCCCGCCACCGACGCTCCCGTGCCCGCCCAGTCCGGTGGGCGCCGGCTGTTGCCGGTGGAGCAGGGCGCGAACTTCCGCCAGCCGCCCGGCGAGACCACGCCCGTCCCCTCCCCGGCCCGGCGCCTGCGCGCCGTCGGCGGTCTGACCTTCTCCGACCCGGACCGGCAGATCTGATCGGCTACGGCTGGATCGCCAGCAGCTTCAGTGCAGGAGCTGCGGCCAGCTGCGGCCAGCGCCTCACTGCTTGTTGTCGCGGGATGGCTGCCCCGTGCCGGCCTGATGCTGACCGGGACACTGCTCGTGGGCTGCGCGGGCGCGGCCACCATCGCGCTGGTGCCGGCCCTGTGGCTCGCCGCGGTGCTGGCTGCGGTCATCGGACTGTGTGCGGGCGTCTTCGGCAGTCTGAACAACGCCCTCATACAAACCGCGGCGGACCCGGCCTATCCCGGCCGGGTCACCTCCGTCGTCATGCTCACCATGGTCGGTATCGCCCCCCTCGGCTACCCGCTGGTCGGTGCCGCCATCGGGGCCTGGTGCGCCGCCCCGGTATTCGGAGCCTGCGGCATCTTCGCTGGCCTGGGCGTGGCCATCGCCCTGGCCTCCAATCTCCTGCCCGTTGGCTTTGCTCACCGGGAAGTACGCGACGGCCGACGCGAACTGGGCCGAAGCCCTGGCCGCCCGGAAGGCCGGCGGCGACGGCCAGGCCGTCATCCTTGGCCGTCAATATGCTGGAAGGCGTCGTCAGGATCGCCGCCGGGAAGAAGAGCATCGACGCGGGGCTGCGCCACTTGTTCCCGGAAGGCGAGCGCACCCCGTTGTGCCAGGCGATCAACCAGCTCCACAACTACGGCTCCGCGATGCCCTGTCCTCCCGGTGGCGGGTGACGGCGACGGCGCTCTGCGAGGCCACCCGCCAGCACGCGAACATGTACCGGCGGGTGGAGTCCTGGGTGAGGTCCTCCGATCCCCCCTGACCACTTCCCTTCGTCCGGGACCCGCCTGAGGCTGCGGGTGAAGCCGGGCAGCTGACCGCTCACGTCGTCGGGAACATCCCGGCCGCCTCCGCGCTGACGGAGAACGACGCTCTGGTGCTCGCCGTCCGTCCGACTCTCCGCGCGGGCGGAGCGGACGCGCGGGTCTACCGGCGGCGCAGCGGGAGCACCGGGTCACCTCCGCGCGGGCGGGGCTGATGGCAGCGCAGCCCGGGAGGTGCGGTGGCCTTGCTCGCCTACGCGGCATGCCTTGTCCCTACGCCCGTGGCGCGCCATGCCACCGTGCGTCCGCGCCTGGTGCTTAGGGTGGCCTCAGGAGGTAGGGAATGCGGGTAGGACTGCACGCGCTCGGCATCGGTAACGGTGCCCGCCCTGAAGTGATCGCGGCCGTCGCCACCGCAGCGGAGGCGCATGGCTTCGCCAGGCTGTGGTGCGGTGAGCATGTGGTGCTCGTGGACACGCCCGCGTCCCGTTACCCCTACTCCGCGGACGGCCAGATCGCCGTGCCCGCGGACGCGGACTGGCTGGACCCGCTGCTCGCCCTGAGCTTCGCCGCGGCAGTCACCAGCCGGATCGAGCTCGCCACCGGCGTGCTCCTGCTGCCCGAGCACAACCCGGTGGTGGTCGCCAAGCAGGCCGCCACCCTCGACAGGCTTTCCGCCGGACGGTTCAGCCTCGGCATCGGAGCGGGCTGGTCAGCCGAGGAGTTCACCGCCCTCGGCGTCCCCTTCACCGGACGCGGACGCCGTACCGACGAGTACCTCACCGCGATGCGCACCCTCTGGGCCAAGGACCCCGCCTCCTTCACCGGGGAGTTCACCCGCTTCGACGCGATCCGGGTCAACCCAAAGCCGCTGCGCGGCGCCCAACTCCCGGTCGTGGTCGGCGGCAACAGCAACACCGCCCTGCGCCGCGCGGCCACACTCGGCGACGGCTGGTACGGCTTCAACATCCCCGTCGCCGACGTCCCCGAACGCATCGCCGTCCTCGTCGACGAGTGCGCCCGACTCGGCCGCACTCCCGGTGAACTCACCATCGCTGTCGCACTGAGTGACGGCCACCCGGAGCATCTTCCAGAACTCGCCGCAGCCGGCATCACCGAGGTCGTCGTCGTCGGAGCGCCCCCGCCGACCCCTGACGCGGCCGTCACCTGGGTCGCGGAACTCGCCCGGACGTGGATGCCCCCGGCCGAATGACCAGGGCACCACGCCAGGCGCCAGCGCCAGCCTATTGTTTTCACGCCGCATGGTGTCCCCGCCCGGGGCCAAGATGACTGACCTGCAGTTTTCCACCACAGAGCGCGCCAATTTATTCAGTTCGATTCCGGCAATGCCGACCTCGGGGCACCTCCGCGGGCGGAGCGGACGGCTCAGTGGTGTTGACTCCGGCGGCGACCAGCGGGTCACCTCCGCGCGGGCGGAGCACAGAGGCGAGCGTTCGCTACTCGGTTGTGGCCTGAGCCTCCCGTTCCCTTTGGCGCTGCTCGTACCGTGAGGGCGCACCGAGTATCCAGGACCACGACTCGTACTCGTCGACGGATCCCACCCGGTCGGCGCCATCGATACAGCGCGGATCGTCCCGCTCGGCCAGTCCATAGACGGCCCAGTTCCGGGTCTGCTGGTGATCGTCATCGAGCAGACCGGCCAGGGTGTCCCCGATGGCGGGTTCCGGATTCAGGCTGTACGCGAGCCCGTAGCCGGCGACTTGGCGAACGGAGGAGTCGGTGTCCCGGGCCAGTGCAAGCAGGACGTTCAGCCCCTCGGAGGTGAACGTCTTCCGCCCAGACCTCTCCGAGTTCACGATTCTCAGGGTCGAAGGCACCACGACACGGACCTGTGGGGCAGCGTGGGCAAGGAATGAGAGTCCCAGCGGCTCGATCCTCGGGTCCTCATGGTGGCTCAGGCCAGTCAGGGTCTCGGCCAGGACGTCCGGGTGTCCCTCCTCCTTTGCCCAGTCGAGGAGGAGCTCGAGCGTGCGCTGTTCGAACGGACTTGGGACGTTCGTCAGGTCAGCCTCGAGGTGGAGGCAGACCAGGACCTCCGCACCGAGGCGGCGGTGCAGGGGATCGGGATGGTCCCGCAGTGCCGCCGCGGCCTCCCAGGTCTCGTCGTCCTGCCGCCGGGCAAGGGTGCTGACGATCTCCGACCAGACGGCGTGTTCATAGTCCGGGTATTCGAGTGCGCAGGCGCGGGCCGCCAATTCGTCAATGCCCAGGCGCAGTCCGAAGTGCTTCTCGAGGAGCGTGAGGATCCCTGTGTGGCCGTCGCGGACGGTCATTCCGCCGAGCCGGAGCTCGTGGTACTCGGTGGTCCATTCCCTGTCCCTGATGCGAACCCGCTCGGCCCCACCCGAGGTGCCGGTCCGCTCCCGGAGCATGGCGACCGTGCCCGTCTCGTGCCACCGCCGGGCGCGTGCCAGCAGTTCCACCCGGGTGGCCTCGCTGGTCAGCGCTGCGTCACCGAGCAGGGAAAAGACGAGACCGATGGAACCGCTGTCGATGGCCCGCAAGAGGGGTGTGGTCCCGTCGGGCAGCTGGCGGTCTGTATCCGCGCCGCCTTCCACCAGATAGCTGGCGATCGTCGAGTTGAACGCTGAGATGGCCAGGCAGAGTGCGGGGGTGCCCTGCTCGTCGACGACGTCGGGGTCCGCCCCGTCCTCGAGCAGTATTCTGACCGCGTTCTCTTCCCCGCTCCGCACCGCCGTGATGAGTGGATCCTCGCCCATCCCCAACCCCCTGTTGAACTCGATCGCCACGCAGCCGCAGGCCGGGAGAGACATCGTCGGCCGAGTCCATCACACCCTTCCCAGGCCGGAGCCATGGGCTGAGCATCCGGACGTCAGCCCGCTGACGGCATGTCGCATGGGCGGTCGATCCCTAGCCTCGTCCTGCGCGGATCCCACTGACTGAAGCAGCCTGTCACACCCGGTAGATCTGGAGCGGCCACCGCGTGATCATCAAGGGTTGTGTGGACTCCTGAAGATCATGTTGCGGCCGCGGACAGCAGCATAGATGCCGCCCGTTGGCGTGCGATGTTCGGGCGGAGCGGACGCGTCGCCGCAGTCGGCGGCCCGTGTGACGACCGGGCCACCTCCGTACGGGCGGAGCGGACAGAAGTTCACCGCCCGCGCCGCCGAGGTCGGCACCCCGGTGACGCTGCTGAACTCGATGGCGTGGCTGAACGAGGACTACAACCCGGGACGCGACGAGGTGGTGGCGGACAACTGCGTGTCGGCCCAGGCCGCACAGTGGCTGCGCGGGCCGCACCGGGGACTGGCCGCCGGCGTCGCGGTCGGCACCTGGGACCAAGCCGCGCTGGCCGCGCTGCCGGTGCGGTCGTCCAGGTCCTGTTGCCACCCCTCGAAGGGGCGATGAGGACTCAGCGCGGTCACCTCGTCCGGCGACATCCCGGCGGGTTGGTACCCCTCGAAGGGGCGGTGAGGACCGGTGTGCGAGCCGGCGCCGAAATTGGCCCATGCCCGTTGGTATCCCTCGAAGGGGCAGTGAGGACCCGCACTCTCCTCGCTGGCCGGAACGCTCTGGCAGTTGGTACCCCTCGAAGGGGCGGTGAGGACCTCGTCGCCCGCACCAACCAGGTCCAGGCCGTCGCGTTGGTGCCCCTCGAAGGGGCGGTGAGGACATGTCGTCGGCTATAGCAGCCCGGGCCGCTCCTGGTTGTTGGTGCCCCTCGAAGGGGCGGTGAGGACACAGCCGATCGCTTGCTGGCCGCAGAGGCCTCCTCGGCGTTGGTGCCCCTCGAAGGGGCGGTGAGGACCTCCTGGTCGTCGTCCTCGACAACCTGGTCGTCGAGTTGGTGCCCCTCGAAGGGGCGATGAGGACAGGCCGTACGGCCGCAGGCTGTTCGACGTCGTCAAGTTGGTGCCCCTCGAAGGGGCGGTGAGGACCCCACGGTAAAGTCGCAGGTGACTGGCCGGGTGGTGCCGGGTTGAGAGCCCGATTCTTCAGCAGACCCCCGGTAGTGCTGTGGAACCCGGCGTGGCGCTGAAACCACCTCCGACAGTCCCTGCCGGCCAGGCCGAAGGACATCAATGAGGACAGGCTCCTCGGCACCGCATCGGGGCGTGCTGTTCCAGTGTCAAAGAGCGCACCCATCGTGCCACGCCCCGCAGACAACACCGCCCCTCGAAGGGGCGATGAGGACCCGTCGGCGACCCGGACATGCCGCCGGACCCCTTCCTGTTGCTACCCCTCGAAGGGGCGATGAGGACCAGCGCGGAGGAGATCCTCGCCATGCTGCGGTGCGCGTTGGTACCCCTCGAAGGGGCGATGAGGACCCGAGCTCGGCCAGAACCTGGTTGGTGCCGCGTTGTTGGTACCCCTCGAAGGGGCGGTGAGGACACGGACTGCCCACCGAAATGCCCTCGCACCGTCACCGTTGGTACCCCTCGAAGGGGCGATGAGGACCGCCCACGCGCTGCTGCACGGCCTGTGGCTCGGCCAGTTGGTATCCCTCGAAGGGACGATGAGGACCGGTCGGCCTCGGCCTTGCGGCGGGCCTTCTCCGTGGGTTGGTACCCCTCGAAGGGGCGATGAGGACAACTCCCACCAACCTTGCCGCTCGACACCGCGTCGTTGGTACCCCTCGAAGGGGCGGTGAGGACGCGGGATCGGTGCCCACGTCGCGGCCGAGGCCCTCCTGTTGCTACCCCTCGAAGGGGTGATGAGGACGCTCGCCGCCGTCCTCGACGCCGCCTGCGGCCCCACGTTGGTACCCCTCGAAGGGGCGATGAGGACACGCGACCGGAGCACGACGGCCAGGAGTTGCTACCCGCGCGGGCGCAGTCGGCGATCCGGTGCGCCGTTCACGTCACCTCACGGCACCCAGTAACGTTACTAGGTGCTGCCACACCCTCGAGTGCCCCTACTCGGCGGGAGCCAGCCGAGGACTGAGATCCGGACAGGAGAGCAGCACGTGAACACGGCGCATGCCAGCCCGGGTGACTACAGCCAGGTACCGAACCCGGAACAGGCACTGAAGTACGCGATTCAGCACATCGCGGGTGACCGTGTGGAGATCATTGAGGGAGTCATCACCCCCGTGTCACCGTCCTGGGCCCACGAGACCGCCGTCGACCTGATCCGCGAACAGATCGGGCCCCGCATGCGCGAACTCGGCCTGCGCGCCGGCTCCGGGAATCTCGACCTGCCCGGAACACCGAACTACTACGTTCCCGACCTCGCCGTCGTACCCGCCGAACTCGCCAAGACCGAAGGCGCCCTCCTGCCCGACCAGACCGTGCTCGTCGTCGAGGTGACCTCGCCGTCGAACGGCGACACCGACCAGACTGCGAAGCGCCGACGGTACTCTCAGTTCGGCGCTCCCGTGTACCTCCTGGTCGACCGCCAGGAACGCACCTGGACCCTCTTCTCCCAGCCGGGCCAGCTCGGCTACACGCGGATCGAAGGCCCCCACCCCTTCGGCACGCCACTGCAGCTCCCATCGCCGTTGAACCTCGAACTCGACACCGCAGGTTTCTGAGCACCCCCGAAGGCGGGACCAACGACTCCGGTGTGGCCGGGTCGACAAGAAAGACCCGTGACCGCCACCGCCAACTCCGCGTTGGTACCCCTCGAAGGGGCGATGAGGACAGTTCGGCATCGGGTCCGCCCGCTGGTCGGCCGCCTAGTTGCTACCCCTCGAAGGGGCGATGCGGACGGCTCCAGCGATCCTGCTGAGCCGGGAGTACCAGTTGGTACCCCTCGAAGGGGCGATGAGGACTGGCTGTCGCCTGGACCGGCCAGGCCGGCTTCGCCCAGTTGGTACCCCTCGAAGGGGCGATGAGGACGGGCCCCTGAACGCGCGGCACCCCGCCGTGGAGTGTTGGTACCCCTCGAAGGGGCGGTGAGGACGGCGGGATGACCGTGCCGCCGCCGTGACCGGGGGCGCGTTGGTACCCCTCGAAGGGGCGATGAGGACGGTGTCCATGTTGTCGTGGGTGGCGCGCTGCAGGCTGTTGGTACCCCTCGAAGGGGCGGTGAGGACAGCACGTGACGACCTATCCGCCCGAGCGCATCATCATGTTGGCACCCCTCGAAGGGGCGGTGAGGACCGGACGAAGGCGCCGACGGCCGGCGACCCGTTCGCGTTGGTACCCCTCGAAGGGGCGGTGAGGACACGCCGTTCACGCCGAACTCCCGCTCGCGGTAGGCCGGTTGGTGCCCCTTGAAGGGGCGGCGAGGACGGCGGCGATCCGGCCGAACCGGTACTGCTGTCCGCTGTTGGTACCCCTCGAAGGGGCGGTGAGGACCGGACGAAGGCGCCGACGGCCGGCGACCCGTTCGCGTTGGTACCCCTCGAAGGGGCGGTGAGGACCGGGCAGTGGGCACCGCACCGCCCGGACACCCTCATGTTGGTACCCCTCGAAGGGGCGGTGAGGACCCGCAGGCCGCCCGGTGACCCCCGCCGGCCCGAAGCCGTTGGTACCCCTCGAAGGGGCGGTGAGGACTCGAAGGGCTCGCGGAGGGCCGGCCCCACCGGTTGTTGGTACCCCTCGAAGGGGCGGTGAGGACCCCACGGTAAAGCCGCAGGTGACTGGCCGGATAGTGCCGCGTTGAGAGCCCGATTCTTCAGCAGACCCCCGGTAGTGCTGCGGAACCCGGCGTGGCGCTGAAACCACCTCCGACAGTCCCTGCCGGCCAGGCCGAAGGACATCAACGAGGACAGGCTCCTCGGCACCGCATCGGGGCGTGCTGTTCCAATGTCAAAGAGCGCACCCATCCTGCCACGCCCCGCAGACAACACTGCCCCTCGAAGGGGCGATGAGGACCCTGCTCGGCGCCCGCACAGGCGCGGTCGAACTGGCGTTGGTACCCCTCGAAGGGGCGGTGAGGACGCTGGTCGACTGCGGGCGCCCGGTGCCGGCCGCCACGTTGGTACCCCTCAAAGGGGCGGTGAGGACTCGGATTCACCCTCCCCGTACCAGCTCAGGACAGCACGTTGGTACCCCTCAAAGGGGCGGTGAGGACTCGGATTCACCCTCCCCGTACCAGCTCAGGACAGCACGTTGGTACCCCTCGAAGGGGCGGTGAGGACACCGATCCGCTCTGGCTCCCCACACTCAGCTACGAGTTGGTACCCCTCGAAGGGGCGGTGGAGCTGGGCCGGCGTGCAGGCGGCCGGCGCCGCCCTCGCGTTGGTACCCCTCGAAGGGGCGATGAGGACTGGAACAGGCCGCCGACCACGGCCGCATCCGCCTGTTGGTACCCCTCGAAGGGGCGGTGAGGACCCCCCGTCCGGCTGGTGACCAGACCTCCTTCAACCGTTGGTACCCCTCGAAGGGGCGGTGAGGACCGGTCGACGAGTACGGACACCTGCTCGCGATCCTGTTGGTACCCCTCGAAGGGGCGGTGAGGACCCGGCCGGCTGCCCTAGGCACTGCCCGCGTTCCTGTTGGTACCCCTCGAAGGGGCGGTGAGGACCATGGTCCGACGGACCGCCGTCCTCAGCGGCTACGCGTTGGTACCCCTCGAAGGGGCGGTGAGGACCCGACCCGACCGCAGCCTTCAACCCGGCCTACATGTTGGTACCCCTCGAAGGGTGGTGAGGACCTGCCGCAGTGGTCCTGATCTCAATTCCCGGCCGCTCGTTGGTACCCCTCGAAGGGGCGATGAGGACGCGTGCAGGGCCTTCAGGTCCGCGCGGTCCAGCAGCGCGTTGGTACCCCTCGAAGGGGCGGTGAGGACCACCGAGTTCGGCCCCGGCCTGGACGGCGCGACCCTGTTGGTACCCCTCGAAGGGGCGGTGAGGACGGCCTGCCGGGAGCTGCAGGCCGACGTCGAGCGCGTGTTGGTACCCCTCGAAGGGGTGATGAGGACTCGGCTGGGCGAAGGCCGCAATTCCCGGGCCTATTGCGTTGGTACCCCTCGAAGGGGCGGTGAGGACCTGCTGGCGCCAGTCGCCGAGGCTGATCTTTCCTGCCTGTTGGTACCCCTCGAAGGGGCGGTGAGGACCCGCGCGTCCCGGCCGAGCTTCCGGGCCTGGTCGAGTAGTTGGTACCCCTCGAAGGGGCGGTGAGGACGGCACCTATCGGGTCAGTGCCGACGGCACCCGCTAGTTGGTACCCCTCGAAGGGGCGGTGAGGACCGCCGATCTGGTGGGTCGGAGCGCCCGGGCGGTGGTGTTGGTACCCCTCGAAGGGGCGGTGAGGACGCCGTCGAGGATGATGAACAGGACGGCGGCGCCGCGTTGGTACCCCTCGAAGGGGCGGTGAGGACCCCACGGTAAAGCCGCAGGTGACTGGCCGGGTGGTGCCGGGTTGAGAGCCCGATTTTTCAGCAGACCCCCGGTAGTGCAGTGGAACCCGGCGTGGCGCTGAAACCACCTCGGCGACTCCTGCCGACCAGGCCGAAGGACATCAGCGAGGACAGGCTCCTCGGCACCCCGTCGGGGCGTGCTGTTCCAATGTCAAAGAGCGCACCCATCGTGCCACGCCCCGCAGACAACACCACCCCTCGAAGGGGCGATGAGGACTGGGCCCGGCCGGACTGGGCCGCAGCTTCGCCAGCCCGTTGGTACCCCTCGAAGGGGCGGTGAGGACGGAAGGGCGGTGCACGCCGGAGCAGGAGGCCGCGCACGTTGGTACCCCTCGAAGGGGCTGTGAGGACAGGCCTCGGCGGCCACCAGCACCGATGCGCTGATCGCGTTGGTACCCCTCGAAGGGGCTGTGAGGACCCCACGGTAAAGCCGCAGGTGACTGGCCGGGTGGTGCCGGGTCGAGAGCCCGATCTTTCAGCAGACCCCCGGTAGTGCTGCGGAACCCGGCGTGGCGCTGAAACCACCTCGGCGACTCCTGCCGACCAGGCCGAAGGACATCAATGAGGACAGGCTCCTCGGCACCGCGTCGGAGCGTGCTGTTCCAGTGTCAAAGAGCGCACCCATCGTGCCACGCCCCGCAGACAACACCGCCCCTCGAAGGGGCGATGAGGACCCCACTGAGCGCGGGGGTCGCCGGTGGGAACGTGCTGTTGGTACCCCTCGAAGGGGCGGTGAGGACGGCTTCTACGGCCCGATGACCACCAGCGCCGTCAAGTTGGTACCCCTCGAAGGGGCGGCGAGGACGGGCACCCCGTGGCCGTGCGCCACCATCCGCGCCCTGTTGGTACCCCTCGAAGGGGCGGTGAGAACTGCGGTGGGTCAGTCCTCGGTGACGGTGACCTGCACGTTGGTACCCCTCCAAGGGGCGGTGAGGACCCGTCGCCATCGGCGCTGTCTACCGGATCACGGTGTTGTTACCCCTCGAAGGGGCGGTGAGGACTCGACGTCGACCAGGCGCTCGCCAAGGACGGACTGTTGGTACCCCTCGAAGAGGCGGTGAGGACCCGGCGGCGGCGTAGTCGGCCACGTACACGTCCAGGTGTTGGTACCCCTCGAAGGGGCGATGAGGACGGGTCGTAGACGGGGCAGGACCAGCTGAACGTCAGGTTGGTACCCCTCGAAGGGGCGGTGAGGACATCGACCACCACACCGGGCAGAAGCCCCACCTCACGTTGGTACCCCTCGAAGGGGCGGTGAGGACCGCCCGGGGCCGTGCCGAGCGGCACACGGCTTACTGGTTGGTACCCCTCGAAGAGGCGGTGAGGACCCGAGATCGTGGTGCACCCTAGCGCCGAGTCCGCTCGGTTGGTACCCCTCGAAGGGGCGGTGAGGACCTGGACGCGGCGGCCGGGATGAAGCTGCACTCCGCGTTGGTACCCCTCGAAGGGGCGGTGAGGACGTGGAGGTGGAAGCCAGACTCGCTGCCCCAGGTGTCCTGTTGGTACCCCTCGAAGGGGCGGTGAGAACGCCAGGTCATCAGCGTCCACACCACCCTCGCCGACGTGTTGGTACCCCTCGAAGAGGTGATGAGGACCCTGCAGGTCGCCTCCCAGCTGCTCATCATCCTGCCGTTGGTACCCCTCGAAGGGGCGGTGAGGACCTGCCGCAGTGGTCCTGATCTCAATTCCCGGCCGCTCGTTGGTACCCCTCGAAGGGGCGGTGAGGACGGCGTCGGTGGTCGAGCTGCCGGTGGCCGACCCGGCGTTGGTACCCCTCGAAGGGGCGGTGAAGACACGACACCGCCCGGGTGCTGCGCCGCCAGTCCCTGGAGTTGGTACCCCTCGAAGGGGCGGTGAGGACCGGGCACCGTCCCGATCGGCGGCCCCGTCGCCATGTTGGTACCCCTCGAAGGGGCGATGAGGACCTGCTGGCGCCAGTCGCCGAGGCTGATCTTTCCTGCCTGTTGGTACCCCTCGAAGGGGCGGTGAGGACTCGCCGTGTGGGCCGAGGTGGCGTCGCCCACCCGCGGTTGGTACCCCTCGAAGGGGCGGTGAGGACGCGCCCTGGAGGCAGCACCGTAACCACCTACCCGCCGTTGGTACCCCTCGAAGGGGCGATGAGGACCAGCTCCGAGCGATGGAGCGGTTGGTGGGCAGCGGGTTGGTACCCCTCGAAGGGGCGATGAGGACCGGTGGCGGCGTGAGCGACGGCATGGTGCACGCCCGCATGTTGGTACCCCTCGAAGGGGCGACGAAGACCACCATCCGCCCCCGATGGTCGTCACCTACTCGTGTAGTTGGTACCCCCCGAAGGGGCGATGAGGACGACAGCGGAGGGCCGGCCGTGGCCAACCCACAGGGGTTGGTACCCCTCGAAGGGGCGATGAGGACGTGAACCGCTGGCCCGCCTCGGTCCGGACGACCGCGTTGGTACCCCTCGAAGGGGCGATGAGGACTCGTCCAGGTCCTCGAACGGGTACCGCTCGACATGTTGGTACCCCTCGAAGGGGCGATGAGGACCCCACGGTAAAGCCGCAGGTGACTGGCCGGGTGGTGCCGGGCTGCGAGCCCGAATCTTCAGCAGACCCCCGGTAGTGCTGCGGAACCCGGCGTGGCGCTGAAACACCTCGGCGACTCCTGCCGACCAGGCCGAAGGACATCAACGAGGACAGGCTCCTCGGCACCCCGTCGGGGCGTGCTGTTCCAATGTCAAAGAGCGTACCCATCGTGCCACGCCCCACCGACAACACCGCCCCTCGAAGGAACGATGAGGACCCTGCTCGGCGCCCGCACAGGCGCGGTCGAACTGGCGTTGGTACCCCTCGAAGGGGCGGTGAGGACGCGGGCCGAGGCCGGGCCGGAGGCGTACATCCCGCTGTTGGTACCCCTCGAAGGGGCGGTGAGGACCTCGCGTCATGGTCTACCGCTACGAGCACGCCGTGTTGGTACCCCTCGAAGGGGCGGTGAGGACGCCTGTCGATGAACCTGCGCAACGCCGTCTCCCACATGTTGGTACCCCTCGAAGGGGCGATGAGGGGGCCCGCGGGCCGATGACATGGCCGATACGTTCAAGTTGCTACCCCTCGAAGGGGCGGTGGGAGTGGCGGTCTCAGCAGTGCTTAATCGGACCGCGACACAGTTGCGACCTCTCGCAGAGGCCGCCAACTGTACTTCAGTGGAAGCGCTTTGGGCATGCGCCATGGCCCGTCGTGTGTAGCGGTTCGATTTGCGCTCTGTCCGACGGGCTGGGTAGTGTCCCGGGCCATCAACCACTTCAAGTGATCGCTTGACTACCTGAAGTGGTGGACGGGGTGGTGGTGATCCGGGGGTCACGTTGCCATCCGCCACTGACAACGGCGCCGTTGAGTGCCGTGGAGACTGATCAAGGGGGGGCACCGTCCGTGCGCCTGCGTTTGACGATTCACACCGCCGCCCGCCGGATCCCGCGGGGTGAAGTCCTGGCCCCGGGACGCGGGCTGGTGTACGACCTGCTCGGCAGGGCGGCACCCGAGCTCGGCCAGGCCCTGCACACCGACGGCTGGGGCCGGTTCGGGATGGTGCCGTTCGGCTACTCGGGCCCGGCCTTCCCGGCCGCCGGCCGGCCCGGCCCCGCCGGGCTGCCGTCGACGGGCCCGGGCATCCTCGAGATCGGATCCCCGCTGCCCGCGGTCGCGGAGGGCATCCGGGCGGGCCTTGACCGGCTGCCCGTCATCGCCTGGGGGGCCACCGCGTTCCACGTGACCGGCGTGGAGGAAGTACCGGCACCGGACTTCGCGGACGGCGTCGCGCTGCTGCGGACCGTGACGCCGGCGGTCATGAAGGGCGGCGGGTTCAACGCCACGAAGAACCGCGCGGCCCGGGCCACCCCGGGGGAGCCGCGGCAGGGCTGGCTGCTGCCTGGCGAGGTCAGCTGGGACGCCTACACGGCGCAGAACCTGGTCCGTAAGGCGCGGACACTGGATCTGCCCGAGGGGGTGCGGCTCGAGGCGGTCACGTGGGTGGGGCCGCGGGCGTCGTTCGTCACCGGCGGGGGCGGGAACCGCGGTGGCAAGCCGGGGGCGCACGTGGAGGTGCGGGTCGCGGGTGATCCGGTGACGCTGCGGGCGCTGTGGGCGTGGGGGATCGGGCAGGCGAACTCCAGCGGGTTCGGCTGGGTCCGGGCTGTTGAGGAGGCCCGCGGATGACCGGTGTGGCCGTGCCCGACCTCGGACAGAAGAGCCTGGTTCTGACGCCGCATCCGTTGCAGCGCATCGGGGCGTTCGCGGTTGCCGCCCTGGCGGGGGCGCGTACCCCGGACCGGGTGACGCCGGCGGGCTTCGACGGGGTCGTCGACCGGATGGTCGAGGACCTGACCGCCGCGGCGCGGGTTCCGAAGGGCGAGCCGGGCTGGTACCTGCTGGGGGTCTCGTACCTGTTGTGGCCGAACTCGGCGGTCAACCACCCGTCGAACCGCAAGCGGGAGCCCGAGGAGATCCGGGAGCGGATCAGGGCGTGGCGCTCCCCGAAGCCCTTCGAGCAGCGGCCGCAGGCGCCGTGCAGCCTGTGCGGGCGTCCCTCGGCCGGCTGGTACGGCAAGCTGGACATCCCGCTGGGGGCGTCGGTCGACCAGCGCAACACCACGGTCGCCGGGCACCAGGGCACGCCGCTGTGCTTCCCGTGCGTCACGTGCTTCCACGCCCTGCCGTACGCGTGCGCGGCCGGCGGCGGCCTGCTGTCCGGTGTCTTCAGCTGGGACGACAACTTCCTGGCCCGGGCCACCGGCCGGGAGGTGCAGCGCAACCAGGGGGCCATCGCGAGCGCCGGCGGCCTCGCCCGCAGCGGCGGGTCGTTCGCCCCCGAGTTCGGGGCGCTGCGGGCGTTGCGGCACTGGCCGTACCGGGTGACGGACGGCGTCGAGGTGTTGGCGTTCAGCAACAACAACCAGGATCAGAAGATCCGTTCGGACAGGGCCGAGCAGCCGCTCGCGGAGTGGCTGCGTACGACGTTGCGCGACGGCGGGAGGCGTGCGGGGTTTCGGCACCTGTCGCGGGCGCAGGCGACGGCGAAGGTCGGCGGGCTGCGGATGCTGGCCTGGCGGGCTTTCAACCATCCCGAGCGTGTCGCGTCGGCGGGCGTGGCGTGGCTCAAGGACCGCAGTGAGGACGGGGTCCTGCCGGCCGCGACCCGTGAGCTGGTCCCGCTCATCCGTTCCTACATCACGGAGGTGCTCCTCACCATGCATGAGAAGGACGTCGGCCATGTCAGCAGCGTGGCCGGGCGCATCGCCACCGTTGTGGCCGATGGGGGGACTCTCAAGTCCTTCCAGGTGGCCACCCGCAAGCCCGGTGATCTGAGGGCGTGGCTGAAGAAGGAGGCGACCGCCTGGACGCTGGACAAGCAGCGGCAGGGCGCGTTCGTGTCCACCACGGAGTGGCGGGTGCTGTTCGACCAGGGCCAGACGAGCTGGTCGGCACGGGACCTGCTGTACATCTGCGTCCTCGAGTACCTCGCCGCGCGGGACACCGTGATCGCGGTGGGCGAGGACGAGGAGTTCGAAGACGCCGACTTCACCACTCTCGACCAGGAGGAGAACTGACATGACCTACCTCAGCGGCAGGATCGCCCTGGACATCCAGGCCGGTGCGCCGAACAACGGCCGTGCGACGGCGGACCAGGGGAACATCTCGCCGGTCAAGCAGATGCGGGGGCCTGGCGGTGTCTACCCGTACATTTCCGCGCAGGCCCTGCGGCGGTGGCAGCGGGACAGTCTGCCGTCCTCGGAGACCCCGTCGCCGGTGATCCGTACGGGTAAGGACAAGGGCGCCAACCAGCAGGCCTACACCTCGGGTCGGCCTGACCTGTACTTGGACGACGACGCGTTCGGTTACATGGCCGCGGTGAAGTCGGCGACGTTCATGCGCGAGACGGTGCTGGCGACCGGCACGCTGGTGTCCGTCCTGCCGACCCGGCCGACCCACGACTTCGGCACCATGAGCCGCGGGTTCGAGACCGGTGCGAATCCGCTCATTCACGAGCACGAGTTCTACACGGGTGTCCTGGCGGGCGACCTGAGTCTGGACCTTGCCCGGCTCGGATATTTCGAGCAGACCGGGGTTCGCCAGCGCTCCCTGCCCGAGGAGGCCGAAGCCGGGCTGGTGGCCGGCGGCGCGGTCCGGCACAGTCTGCGGGGCACCACCGGGATCCTGCTGGCCATCGAGGAGCGCCGCCGCCGGACCGCGGTGCTGCTGCGTACGATCGCGGCGACGCAGGGCGGTGCGAAGAACGCCTCCCACTACGGGGACCGCACCCCGGCGCTGATCCTGCTCGCTCCTCTCAGGGGCGGCAACCAGCCGTTCAGCCGGATCCTCGCCGCCGTCGACGGACAGGTCCGCTTCGACGCCGACACCATGCGGGAGGAACTCGGCGCCTGGGCCGACGAGATCGACGGCACGGTGACGCTCGGTTGGGCGCCGGGGTTCCTCGGGGACCAACGCGACCAGGCCGGCGACCAGCTGAAGGACCTCGTTGAGGCCGGCAAGCTGGTCATCGGGCACCCGCGCACCGTCATCGGCGCCCTCGCCGACGCGATCCAGGACGGCGGCCACGACGACTGGTTCGGCGACCCCCGCGGCTGAACCACCGCCGGCCCGGCCGGCCGGCTACCACCGCCCCTGGGAGGGGTACGAACAGCCCCACCGCATCCTTGAGGACACCATGGCCGTCGAAGCACTCGAGATCACCGTCACCGCGTCCGTCGCCAGCTTCCGCAACCCCCTCTACCACGGGGTCCAGGTCGGACTTCCCTGCCCGCCCCCGAGCACCGTCGGCGGCCTGCTGGCCTCCGCGGCGGGCGGCTGGGACCGCGTCCCCGTCCGCACCCGCTTCGCCATGGCCTTCCACGCCGCAGGGCACGGCACGGACCTCGAGACGTACCACCCCATCGTCCCCGGCACGGCCCAGCCGCCCGCCACCATCAAGGAGCGCGACTTCCTCGCGTTCACCACCCTCACCCTCTGGCTCACCGAGGACCTCGACCTGTGGGAGAACGCGATCCGCCGGCCCGTATGGCGCCTGCGCCTCGGGCGCAGCCAGGACCTGGCCGCCGCCCGCACCGAACGGACCGCCCTCTCCGAACGGCCCGGCACCCAAGGGCGTGCCGTCGTTCCCGCCGACCAGGCCGGATCCGGCGTACTCCTGCAACTGCCCACCGCCCTGTCCGCCGACCGGGAACGGACCGTCTGGGACACCTACCGCTACGCCGCCAACGGCAGCCCCGCCACCTTGGAGACCGGCCTGCGCAGCGACGACGGCCAGGCCGTCGTCCTGCTGCCCCCGGTCCACCCCGCGCAGTTCGCGGCCTGAAAGGAGCGCGGTCCCGTGAACAGAGCCCACGACCACGACGGCCCTGACCTGCCCCGGATCTGGGCCAAGAGCCCCCGCCGGTCAGGAGAGCCCGGCGAAGCCCTGACCACCCACTCGTCCAAGACCCTTGAGGGCGGTGCGGCCCTGGAGCAGCGGGTGGGTCGCATCCCCGGTACTTCCGACGCGTTCTGGTGGGCGGTCAAACTCGCCTGCCTGCTGCACGACGCCGGGAAGGTGTGCGGCGGAGCGCAGCGGATGTTCGGCAACGGGCCGGGCGGGGCGCGGCCCTGGGGTGAGCGGCACGAGGTCTACTCGCTCGGGTTCGTCGCCGCGCTTCTCGACGGCCTTCCGCGGGAGGATGTGCTGGCTGTCGCCGCGGGTGTCGCCACGCACCACCGCTCGATCACCGAGCCCGGTGGGGCGAAGCGGCCGTCGCTCATCGCCTTGTACGGGTTGGAGAAGGACTCTGCGCGTTTCGCCGCGCGTTTCGAGCCTGTCGATCCGGGCGACGTCCGGGACCTGCTGGCCTGGTACCACCGCACCGCCATCGCCGCAGGCCTCCTCAAGCCCGGTCCCGTACCGGAGGGGGACCCGGGGCGCCTGGCCGCGGGCGCGCACCGCTTGCTCGACGGCCTGTTCGAGCAGTGGGAGTGGCCGGAGGAGGACACCGGCCTGGGACGCTCCGCCGTCCTCCTCCAAGGTGCCGTCACCCTCGCCGACCACCTCTCCTCCGCCGGGCGTTTCCTGCACCGCAGGCACCCTCTCACCGCGGCGTTCCGTCACGACCTCGAGCAGCGGCTCGCCCAGCAGGGTTTTGAGCTGCGGCCCCATCAGATCGAGGCCGGGGCGACCAGTGGCCACATGCTGCTGCGCGCCTGGACCGGCGCCGGCAAGACGGAGGCGGCGCTGCTCTGGGCGCTGGAGCAGCTGCGCGAGATGACGGCCGCGGATCGGGGCATCCCCCGTGTCTTCTACACGCTGCCCTATCTGGCGTCGATCAACGCGATGGTCCAGCGCCTGCAGCGGGACCTGAAGGCCCCTGGCCGGATCGGCGTCGCCCACTCGAGGGCCGCTTCCTTCCACCTGGCCCAGGCTCTGCAGGACTCCTGCGCCACCGCCGGCGGCGGTACGGACACGGTTGCCGAGGCCCGCAAGGCGGTCAGCCGCTCCGAAGCCACCAAACTCTTCAGGGAGCTGTTGCGCGTCGGCACGCCTTACCAGTTGCTGCGCGGGGCCCTGGCGGGTCCGGCGAACGCCGGTGTGCTGGTCGACGCCTGCAACAGCGTGTTCATCCTCGACGAACTCCACGCGTACGACATCCGCCGCGTCGGGATGATCCTCGCCATGATGACGTGGTGGGAGCAGGCCGGCGGCCGGATCGCGATCCTGTCCGCCACCCTGCCCGCCGCTCTCGAACAGGCCGTCACCAACGCGCTGCGGCAACCGGTGAAACCCGTCCAACCGCCCGCCGGCACGGTGTTCCCCGTGCGGCACCGCATCGGCGTCCGGCAGAACGACCTGCTCGCCGACGAGTCCATCGAGGAGATCAAGGAGCGGCTCAGGGCGGGCGAAGCCGTCCTCGTCGTGGCCAACAACGTCAAAACGGCCCGCACCGCCTACCGCGAACTGGGCCCGCTCGCGCGCGAACTCCACGGCCCCCGGGGCGCCCTGCTGCTGCACTCCCGCTTCCGCCGCAGCGACCGCAACACCATCGAACAGCACATCGCCGCCCGCTACCGAACCGGCACCACACCCCGCGTCGGCGGGCTTCTGGTGGCAACCCAGACGGTCGAGGTCAGCCTCGACGTCGACTTCACCAGCATCCACACCGCCTGCGCACCCCTGGACGCGCTCCTGCAGCGGTTCGGCCGGGTCAACCGGGTCGCCGCCCGCGAACCCGCCGACGTCGTCGTCCACCGCCCCGTCTACCAGCCCCGCGAAAGCCCCCAGGGGCGAGCCTTCTACGCCGACGGCGTCTACGAGAAGGCTCCCACGGCCGCGGCCTGGGACATCCTCCTGCGGCACGACGGGCAGGAGATCGACGAGGCGGAACTGACCGGCTGGCTCGACGAGATCTACGACAGCCCCTGGGGACAGCGGTGGCGCGAGCAGGTCGAACAGGCCCGCGCGGCCTTCACCGAGGCCTTCCTCACCTTCAACGCTCCGTTCGACGACCGCAGCGCGCTCGCGGACGAGTTCGACAGGCAGTTCGACGGCAAAGAGGCGGTCTGGGTAGCCGACCTCGTCGAATACGAGAGGCGTCTCACCGACGGAGACAGCAAGGCCGCAGGCCGGCTCCTCGCCGAGGACCTCCTCATCCCCCTCCCGGGCGGCTACCGCACCGAGTACGACGACAGACTCAAGGTCCACATCGCGGCAGGGCCCTACAGCCCGGAACACGGCCTGTCGGAATGACAACCCGCCGACAGCGGAACGCCACACCGGAACGGCTGACCCACGCACGCGGGGGAAGGCCCGCTCGGCTCCTCACGGGCCTCGCTGGTCTGCGACCGGCCCTCGCCTTCGTGGGTTGTGGATCTCACCCCGTGACAATTTCCTCATCTACACGCTGCCGCACGGAGCGGAACCGCAGAGGATCGAACTCGGCGCCGTGAAGCCCGCTCCCACCGATATCCTCTGACTCCGACAGACAGGAACCGTCGGAGCGATTTCAGCGCCACGCCGGACTTCACAGCACTACCGGAGGTCCGCTGAAAAATCAGGCTCCCAGCCTGGTTCTATCCGGCCAGCCACCTGCGGCTTTACCGTGGGGTCCTCATCGCCCCTTCGAGAGGTACCAACTAGACGAGCTGGATGCGCAACGAGCCGCCCGGTCCCCGTCCTCATCGCCCCTTCGAGGGGTACCAACACGGCGAACCCCGCCTTCTCCATGGCCTCAATGGTGCGCCCCTTCGAGGGGTACCAACGTCACGCCCCGCAGGGCACTCGTGCTCCGAGCCTCGTCCTCATCGCCCCTTCGAGGGGTACCAACTGGATCACGTGCTCGATCGGCCGGGGGCGGGGGTGGTCCTCATCGCCCCTTCGAGGGGTACCAACCGTGTGTGGAGATCCGCGCAGCTGAGCCTGGAGCGTCCTCATCGCCCCTTCGAGGGGTGGCAACCCGAGCGTCAGGTCCAGGCCGATCGCGATCCCGGGCGCGGTTCCCGGTCTGATCGCCGACGTGTACGACGCCGCCTGGGACCCGGCCCAGATGAACTCCGACGACGTACAGCGCCTGGCCAGGGAACAGGCCCAAGCCGCGGCCGCCGACATGGCGATGATCCCGCCACCGGACCGGGTCAAGGACCTGTACCCGCTGACGTCCGCCCTGGACCCGGACCTCGCCGTGACCCGCCTGGGAGGTGAGTCGAAGCGCATCCTGCCCGTCTGGCCCGACGGCGACGGCTGGATCTTCATCACCGCCGACGGCCCGGCCAAACTGCCCCACCACCCGGACAAGGACGACGTCCGCACCGTCATCCTCTCCACCGTCCAGGTCCGGTCGACCTGGCTCACCGGCGCCGGAGCGGAAACCCATCCGCCGGCCCCGTGGCAGGACATCCCCGCACTACGCGACATCGCCCTGATCCCCCATCACCGGGAGACCGACGGATGGCGTGCCCCCGACGGACGGACGATCCGTCTGGACCCCCTGGACGGCATCATCCGGGAATGACCTTCGAGAGGATCTCGTGCTGGGACGTTGTGGATCCGCAGCCCCTCCCCGTGCGCGTCGGACCGACCGCTTTCCAGCACGTTTGTGTGGCAGGTGCGGATTCGGCGCCCGGCCGAGGGGAGAAGAAAGCCTCCGCCCATTGGGCGGAGGCTGGTCGGTCAGTCATGTCGTTGGTTCGACGTCATGCTCGACCGGTCACCGGTTCAGGATCTTCTATCGGCCGGACTGCCATTCAATGCATTCGGGCCGTTGTCCTCCAGAGGTGAAGAACTCCTTCAGCGCCTGGCGAACGAGCGGGATCGGGATCTCCGAGTGATCTGCAAATGTGGTCATATGGCCCACCATGTGGTAGAAGGGCTCAACGCGAGTCCCCGGCGACCCGACGGACGTCACATTCCCGCGCTCGTCTGCGTACGACACGAGTCCCATTTCGAGATCCCTGTTCACACAGACGATGAAGTGGTGGTCGGGAAACCCTGAAGGCATCAGCTCCCGGTCCAGCGAGTACACCTCGGCCATGGTGCAGTAGGAGTCACCGCCTGCAAGCAAGTCGTCGACAACGACGTCCAGTCCATCCATCGTCGTGACGATGGGTGGGTTCTCGCTGTGTCCGGACCTGTATCGAACCTCAGCGCCGTTACCCATTTCCATATCTCCTCGTTCGCCCCGTACGCCTTCTCGACCCAGCCTTCGACAGGGTCCGGTCAATGTACTAGCAGTGACTTGTCGCCGAACAGGTACTCAACGTGAAGGGCTTGGCGGTCCCCGGTTGCCGGGCTGACGTGAGTCCGCGGCGGCGCGCGGTCACCCGGATTTCTATTCCCTTATGCGGGAATCCAATGTGGCCACCATCGGGGGATATTGCTAGGAGGGCAGAGGCCTGTGTCGCTGACCGTTCCGGGGATGGTTCCGATCCATGCGAATTGACACCATGCCATAACGAGCAAGGCGGCTGCGGCCACTAATAGGGGCAGCAGCGAATGGACCGTCCGACTTTTTGATCCGCGTACGACAAGCAGCGTGAGACCGTGGGCGGTCAGTGCGACGAGGAGGCCTGCCGTGATCAAGAGCGGTAGCTCGTAGTGCCAGATGCTGCCCCAGTTGCTGTACTCCTCCTGGTATGAGCCGCAGTACTTGCGGGCCGAGTCTGCGAGCGCCCACGAGCCTCCTCCTCCGGCGATCCCGAGGAGGGCCGTCAGGCAGCCCGGAGCGGAACTTGTTCCTGAAGGCTTGTCCACCTTCCGAAGGACGTGCAGGGATGCGTTGCGGTTTTACCTGACCATGACTGAGCTACCCGCAACCCAGGTCGCCCTGAGCATCCGACGCGATCGGGAGCCGTCCGTGCGGCCTCCTGCCGGATCCTGCGAGACAACAACCGGACCCGGCGGCCCCCGTCACTCTCCCCTGGTCGGGTGGCTGGGCGTGTGTTCCGCCCCTGCACCCGTGGCCAGCGCCCAGGCGGCGCTGGACCTGCCCCTGCCGCCTGCCCTGCGCCGCCGGTCCGCCGTCAGGACCGCGGCCGGCCCGGCCCTCGGCCCGTCACCGCACCGGCCGGACCGTGGACGGTCCGGCACTGCGGGCAATGTCTCCAGCGGTCGGTCACAGAGGAGTACGGGCACCGGTTTCCGGTCGAATACTCCTCACCCCCCGGACGAGCGCTCGGCCCGCTGGCCTGCTGCTCGCCAGATCCTGCGTGCTCCCGATCTTCCACTTCGTTTCAACCCTTCTGGCAAAACGGGGGCGTTCCGTCGCGGGGACCACCGGTTGTCCTGCGGGTTCGTGGCCTGTCCCACTGGACCTGGTGGTATCTCACCCGTCTCAGGTGCAGGTCCGCCGATTCGCGGTGCGCGTGGCTGACAATCCCGTCGCGGGCGACGTTCTACCGCTTCGCATGGGGTTCCTCCTTCCTCATCCGGGTGTTGGCCTGTCAACCTGGGGCACGGGGACGGGCACGGTACCAGGACAGCTCGAAGACGCCTGCCCACAGCCTCTGGGCAACCGCTTCCGCTGGGTGCCCATCGGGCACGGCCCGTCGGAAGCAGGCGTCTTGCAGGTTCCGGTCTCCGATGACGAGACAGGTCCGGCCAACGGCCGGGCCACGACGGGCAATCCGGTGCGGCGGGTGCCGTCGTGCCGGCGAAGCGCACTACTCGCGCCAGACACCGAGGAGCAACGTATGAGGATCAAGGTGGGACGCCGCATCGGAACAGTCGCGGCGGCCTTGGCAATCAGCGCTGGTGTGGTGATTTCGGGGGCAGACAGCGCCGCTGCCTCCGCTTGGGTCCGAACAACCACCAGCAACTGGGTCGGTATCTACAACAACCCCAACACCTCGGGCAAGACCGGCGCGGCGGATCTGCCCCCGGGCTCCGAGATCTGGGCCGACTGCTGGCAGGTCGGCGAGAGCATCGGTAACTGGGGAGACACCTGGTACCGCGTCACCTACGTCTGGTACCCGGGCGCTTCGAACTACGTGTACTCGCCGGGTTGGACGTTCGCCGGATACGTCGACAACAACGCGAACACCGTCGATCGGAACCCCAACATCCCTCGGTGTTAATGAACTTGATGCCAAACCGGGCCCCGACTCCGGCTACTGCATCAGCGTCGTGCACCGCCTGCATGAGGGCATATCGGCGATCTTGGTGACCTGGATCACCGCCGTGACCTCACTCTGCATCAGCACAGGTCAAACGACGGCCGGGCACTCCAGAGGAGGAGCCCGGCCGTCGTCATGTCAGCAACCGGCTCGGTCCGGACCCTCCCCTTCGCTCTCCCTCTCCCGGGACCCCCGCCTGCCCCGCCAACCAGGCCGGGACCGGGCGGCAACGGCAGAACCGCCGCGGACTGCAGCCGAGTGGATGGCCAGGCGCGGCGTGCTCCCCCCCCGCACCCGTGGCCAGCGCCCGGCGGCGCTGGACCCGCCTACCAGCGGGGGGGCTCCTCCCCCCCGCACCCCCCACCAGCCCTGCGCGGGCTGGACATGCGCTGCCGGCTGCCCTGCGCGGCCGGTCCGCCGTCAGGGCCGAGGCCGGCCCCGCCGTCGGCCCGTCGCCGCACCGGCCGGACCGTGGACGGTCCGGCATTGGGCTTCCCTATCAAGTCACCATGTTGAAGTTCGGAAAAGTGGTACCGGGCCGCGAGGAGAACCTCATCGGGCTCTTCACGGACGGGCGGACACCCGCCCGTCATCACCCACGACATGCTGCACACCGTGCTGCGACGCCGGACAGCGGGCGAGTCCGTCGAGAAGATCCGCTCAGACCTGATCACCCCCACCGGCAAGCGCAAGGGCCAGGGCCCGGGCCTGACCAGCATCTACCGGGCGCTGGCTGAGCACGAGAAGCGCCAGGCGTACCCGGAAGCCGTCGAGCAAGCCCACGCCGGCTTCGTCACCCTCACCCAGCATCTTCACCAGAAGTGACAGTCAGTCACTCTCTGATACCTGTCAGGTGGCGGCAGCCATACGAGAACACGGCCGTCCGGGGCGGGGCCATCGCCGAACGTCGGGCCCGCGCCGACCGGGCGACGCGCACTGCGGCGGTCCCGTTGCGCCCGGTCCGGCCGTCGATGGCCTGCACCGGTGCCGCGTGAGCGGGATCGGCCCGCGGGCCGCTCGCCGACCGCCACCGTCGACCTGCAGCCCCACCTCTTGGACGGAGCAACCCTGATGAGCCCTCAGTCGGAACCGGCCCCGGAGCCACCGCCGCCGCCGATCACCGCGAGCGTCACCGTGTCCGGGGTGGAGGCGCAGATCCTGCGGGACCTGGCCGCCGTGCTAGGCCGCACCCCGGAGGAGCTGGCGACCGAGCACGCCGCCGGCCTTCTGCCGATCCCCGCCAAGCCACTGGTCGACCGGGCGTTGTTCGACGGGCCGCCGGACCTGGCCGCCGGCGCCGACGAGTGGATGCACGAAGGCACCGGCCGGTGACCGCCACCGCATCGCTGGGCGTCGCGGTCGCCGACACCTCCGTCCTGCTCGCCGCGTTCAACCGCAAGGACCACCTCCACGCCCAGGGCGTCGACCACCTCCTGGCCCGCCGGGCCGACGAAGCCAAGGCCGTCAACACCATCACGCGACTGGGCCTCGCCGGGCAGGGCTTCGTCATCCTGCCGCCTGCCGCCTGCCGACCGGCGCCTCTACGCCGATGCCGAGCAACTGCTACGCCAGTACCAAGACCACGCCCTCGGCCTGGCCGACGCCGTCAACGCCGTCCTCGCCTGGTGGCTCCAGCGCCCGGCGGTCCTCTCCTTCGACCACCACTACCGCGCCGTCCTCGCCCCAGCCCGGGGGGCCCGCGGATCGAGGTCTGCCCGACGGCACCACGGCGTTAGGACGGCCGCCGAGAAGCAGCTGTCCCTCCTCGCCGGGTGCCCTCTTGGAACGGGCTCTGGCCGCGATTCCGTGAACAATCTCCGGTCCGGCGGAGCGGTCCGACCGCCGCAGGTCCCCGCAGGCACGCAGAGCTATAAAGCTGCCGGACGTTGGTGACACATGGATCTCCGACTACGACGGAGTCCTGTCATGCCCCCTTCGCAGCAACAGCGGCAGGACCGCCAGGCCCAGCGGCGCCTGGCGGTCCTGAGACACGCCGAGGAGGTCACCGGGAACGTCTCGCAGACCTGCCGGTACTACGGGATCAGCCGCAACTGCTTCTACAGGTGGCAGCAGCGCTACCGTGAGGAGGGCATCGAGGGCCTGCGCGACCGCTCCAGCGCGCCGCACCACAGCCCGAATGCCACCGACGCCGACATCGTGAACAAGATCGTCTACCTGCGGCAGAACTACCACTTCGGCCCGATGAAGATCCAGATGTACCTCAAGCGGTACCACGACATCGACATCGCCTGCTCCGCCGTCTACCGCATCCTCAAACGGCTGGGCCTGAACCGGCTGCCTCGTCCCAGCGCTACAAGCGCCACGACCAGCGCCACACCCGCTACGAGAAGCAGCTGCCCGGCAACCGCGTCCAGATCGACGTCAAGTTCATCGAACTGATCGGCATCCCGGCCCCAACCGCGCCCCAGGGCCCGGCCCCGGTCACCGGCAAGCCCCCCAAGACCCGACGCCGGGCCAAGTACTACCAGTTCACCGTGATCGACGACTGCACCCGGCTGCGTGTCCTGCGGATCTACCCGCGGTGCGACCAGAAGACAGCCGTCCAGTTCCTGGACCACGTCCTGGAGCGGCTGCCGTTCCGCGTCGAGGTCATCCAGACGGACAACGGCGCGGAGTTCCAGTCCGCCTTCCACTGGCACGTGCTCGACAAGGGCATCGCCCACACGTACATCAAGCCGGCCTCCCCGCACCTCAACGGCAAGGTCGAACGCTCACACCGCATCGACGCCGAGGAGTTCTACCGCATGCTCGCCGGTGTCGTCACCGACGACACCGGCGTCCTCAACGACAAACTCCGAGAATGGGAGGACTACTACAACTTCCATCGCCCACATGGCGCTCTCGGCGGCCAGACGCCCTACGAACGCCTCAAGCAGAAGACCGAGACCCACGTGTAACCGAGCTCCGGCAGATGCACACCTAGCGCTGACATGCTGAGCAGGTGCCGAAGAAGCGAAAGCGTGCCGAAACCCTCTCCGAGGTAGTGGCTGCCATGGGACCGCAGCCCGATGTCGAGTCCGCTGGTTCTTGCCTTCCCTCGCCCTTGATGGCCCGTGGCTTCACTGACGCTGACGGACGCCACTGGCGGCTTGCCCGAGGGCCGCTGGACCCCCGTCGGGCCAAGCGGCTGGCCGTCGGTGCCGACATGATGTCGATGGGCGACTACTACGAGGACCGGGCCGAGGGGTGGCTGCCTCGATTCCTCTCGGAAGCCGAACGCCCGGCGGCGTGGCTCAAAGCGCGGGCCAGGTTCGGCGCGGCCGATCTGCCGATTCACGAGGCGTACGAGTTCACCACCGAAGACGGCCTCGTTCTCCTCTACATCGAGACGTACTGCTGAACATGCCGAGCGCCACGGGCCGGCGGTCAGATTCACCTGTCAATCGGTCAAGATCGCCTGTCAGAGGACATCCGGCCTGGGCGCGGGCGGAATACCACACCGGGTCGGCAGGACCGGTGTGGCGCCTTCGTCGCGCGGCCGGCACGCCATCCTGCCTGTCGTCGGGGTGCCGGCCGCGGTGGGCCCGGCCCCGAGGGCGGCGGGAGTGCAGTCCGGGACGGCTGCCGTGCCGCCGCCGGCGCCCCGCGGCCCAAACTGGGACAGCGCCCGGGGCATGGCTGTCTCAGGCTGTTTTCTCAGGTGGAGACGTTTTGCGCCCGGTCTGGGACATGCCTGGGACGCCGCGTACTGCAGCTCTGTGTGGTGAAGTCGGCCCGGGGCGCGGTTCCGGTCTTTCGACCGGCCTGTTTCCCCGGAGCTGTTTCCCGAACCGGGCATGCGACTTGGCACCGCACCCGGCTCTCCACAAGCCCCGCGCGGGCGAGCACAGGCCGTGAACCCTGCGGGCAGGTGTTCAGGAAGCGTCGTCGAGGGGCTCCTTGGCGATGACGAGACCGCCAGAGGCGACCTCGCCTGTCGTCTCTACCAGCGGGGGGACGCTCTCGGCGGGAATCGGCTTGTCGGAGATGATGGTCTTGTCCTTGGTCGCCACGACGTGTTGGGCGGTGCCCAGGTCATCAAGGGTGACCTTCGCCAGGTCCGTGTCTTTCGCGATGACCTTCCCACCGGTGAGAACGGCGATCTCCTGCAGCAGCTTCTTCCGGCTATCCGCGGAGCCCGGGACGTTCACGGCGGCCACCTTCACGATGCCGCGCGCGTTGTTGACGACCAGGGTGGCAAGCGCTTCCGAGTCCACGGCCTCAGCGATGATCAGCAGGGGCTTGCCCGACTTGGCGACAGCTTCCAGGCATGGGACCAGGTCGCGGATGTTGCTGATCTTGCCCTCGACCAGCAAGACGCGGGAGTCCTCGAACTCGACCGTGTTCGTTTCGGTGTTGTTGATGAAGTACGGCGACGCGTAGCCAAAGTCGAACTCCACAGAAGGGTTCCTCTCAAAGAGCCGGCCCGGGCTGCGTCAGCGAGCTCCGCGATGCTGTCACAGCCACTGGGCCTGAGGTGCGCGAGCGACGGCTGTCGCCCGCATACAGATCCTTGTAGCGCCCCTTGAGCGTCCAGAAGTAGATCTTCAGCCGTCTCAAAGGCTTAGGAACTGCGAACACCGCCAGGGCGGCTGGTGACACCTACCGCGTTCCGGCACGGGCCGTTGTCGGCGCGCAGAGCTCGATCATGGGGATGTGAAGTGCTGTGATGCGTCGCGTAGGTGTCCGTGACGTGGGGCCGCTGGCAATGGGCGGGGAGTCGCCAGGTGCGCGAAGCCCTCCTCGGCCCTGTCCTCGGGTGGCTACGGCAGAGAGCCAAGTAGCTCTGTGTAGCCGATGTGAGGGAGTGCGGTCGCGGGCCTGCTGATGGTTAAGGTGAGTGCCACCCGCCAGTAGGGGTGCGCCAACAACGACCCAGCTTCAGAAACCCGCCGGTGGTGGATCCTTGACGACTTGTGCGCTGCGCCCTGCTTCGGCCTGCCCATCGGCGACATCGCGCACGCGGCCCTGCACCTACGAGATGACCTCGGTAACGGCTCCATTCGCCACGATGCCCGGGCCGTGCAGGAGAGAGAAGCGCAGGCCCTTCACCAGGACAATCTCGTGTTCCAGAGTGACAGTCAGGTCGGTACTCTCGCTGGGCGTTGCCCTGTCAATCCCGTCCGGCAGCTTGATGGATCCGTCGATGATCTTTTCGCGAATGAGGAACTTGGGTCGATAGCCCGCGGTGATGGAGACGTCGCGGCCGGCTTCGTCCGCGCTCAGCACGTAGACGTTGGCCTTGAAGGTGGTGCGTGCGGTGAAGCTGCCCGGCTTGGCCAGGACCTGGCCCGCTTCGATGTCCTTGGCGGCCACACCACGCAGCAGCACGGCCACGGCCTGCCCGTCCTGCTCTCCCTTTGCCGTACGGTTCACCTCGACCCCTGCGCATTTGACCACGAGGGACTTGCCATCGCCGATGATCTCGACGTCGTCCTCCGCCTTGACGCTGCCGAGTTCGATGCGGCCCCGTACAACGCTTCCGCCCCCCGAGGGAGAGTGGACGTCCACGATGGACATCAGGAACGGCTCGTCGACTGCTGCCTCTGCTGTCTCTTCTGACATAGGTGACTTCCCCTCGCGTGGGTGGTCTGTGCAGACTTCCAACGGAATGGACGGCAGCACCTGGCCGCAGGAGCTGCGGAACGCATGCTCACTCCCTCGCCTGTTCCGACGGTTCGTCAGATTACGCAACCTGCCCCACAGTAGTGCCTTGCGGTAGACCAGGCCGACCGGCACGACGACCGACAATCGTGCGTAGACACAGATAAGCGGCAACCGAATCCGAGACACTCGGCGGCAAACCCGCCTGAGCGACAACGGGCTGTGAGACCAGGCAAGCTGACTAGCCGTTGCTCTATCGAGCTTGGTGATTGTGAGTTCGATCCTGCCGACTCGGTCGGGTGATCTTCTGGTCGGCTGGGCATGAAAGTGGGGCCTCCCGCACAGCTCGCGGGTGTCGAATCCAGCCGAGCAACAGGAGGCCCCTGGTGCTGCAGTCTTCTGTGTCTGCGCCGTTGACGTCCAACTCGGCCGCCCTGTCGTGTGATTGCCTCGCACGCCGGTTCGGGAACGCCGGGGAACGGCCGCACAGGCGTCCGAGGTACCCCTCCGATACGAGCGACGCGGAGTGGGCGGTCGTGTGTGACGCGATGCCCGTGCCCGCCTGGCTGGAGGGGAAGGGCGGGCAGCTGGAGGGCTACTGCCACCGGCAGATGGTCGACGCGGTGCGCTACCTGGTCGCGGGCGGCATCGCCTGGAGGGCGGTGCCTGCGGACTTCCTCGCGTGGGACCGCGTCTACGCCTTCTTCCGACGCTGGTGGGACAAGGGCCTGGTCGCCGAGTTCCACGACCGGCTGCGCGATCGGGTCCGCCAGGCCGCGGGCCGCGATCCGGTGCCGACCGCCGGGATCATCGACTCCCAGTTGGTGAAGGGGGCCGCGTCAGTGCCGGCCGCGGGCCGGGGCTTCGACGCAGGGAAGAGGGTGAACGGCCGTTATCTTGAGCTCGCCTTACTCGCAGGCTGCTGACCTGGTGCGCTGTGTGGTGGACGGTGTTCATGACGCACTCGGTCAGCAGGGTCCGATGGCGACGGAAGTTCTCTTCTTCGGCGTGTCGCGGGGGCGGCCTGGCAGGTCGGCGGTGCGTCGTTCCCCGAGTGCGAGGGTGAGGGCCTCCCGCAACTCCCTATTCTCAGACTCCAGTTGGCGGTTGCGTTCGATGGCGGCCTCCAGACGCCGCAGCAGCGAGGCGTCGGAGGCCCGTTGTCGGTCGGGAACCGGCCGGGCCGCGGGGGCGGGACGGTGCCGGGCTCGGAGACGTTCGATCTCGGTTCTCAGGTCCGGCTGGTTGTAGAGCCAGGACCGGGAGACGCCCGCCTCGCGGGCGACTGCCTCGAAGGTGATCACAGTGCCGGTCGCGTCCATCCGCCGCAGGGCCGAGGTCGCGCGTCGGCGGGTCGACGCGGCCCGTCGGCGGGCTGCGTCGACGATCAGGTGGGAGTTGTCAGCCGGCATCTGCGGTCTCCTTGTGTTCGGCCTGGCCGTCTTCCAGCTCGCGGATCATGTGGTCGAGGTTGTCGGTGACCTGCTGGTTCATCTCGGCGACGCGGGTGTGGCCGCAGCTCTTCGCGTGGTCGATCAGCGTCAATGTGCGGGTCCGCTGTTCGCGGAGCTCGGGCAGGAACTCGGGCCCGGTGAGGAAGACTGGGCATGTCAAGCAGGCGTTGGCATGCGGGCAGGTCTTCTGGACGGGCAGCCCGCAGTAGCCGTTGGGCAGCGTCTGGGTGGCGATGCCGTAACGGGTTTTGGCCCACTGGGCCTGGCCGAGCGGCCCGTCGGGGTCGAGGGCCACGCGTTCGCCCTTGATGTTGACCTTGGCTGCCTGCTCCCAGTGTCGCCGCACGGTCTTGTCGGTGATCTTGGCGTAGTGCGAGGTCATCTTGTGCGAGTCGTGGTCCAGGAGGACCCGGACGACCTCTTGCGGGACGTCCCGGTTGATGAGTCGGCAGGCGAACGTGTGGCTTGTGTCCGCAGAGGCCGTGTGCGGATCAGTCCGTGTTGGTTTTGAGCTGGCGGGACTCGGAGGTGGCGTTCGCCGTGCTCGTTTCGGGTCGTGTGTCATTGCGGACGCATTGGTGTGACGCAGACCACGCTTCTGAGTGGTGGCCTTGAACCGCTCCGGTCATGCCTCCTCGATGCGCTCGACGAATCGCTGATGTTCCTTCAACTCGGTGGTCCGGGCGGCACTGGTGAATACGATCTCCTTCGCTGGCCCAAGGGATGCCGGTCCTGCGCCGAGCAACTCGCGGGTGACGACGATGGAGTCGATGACGCTGGCCTCCTGATCGCGCAGAAAGCGTTGGACAGCCTCCATGCCCTCCTCCTGGTCGAGCATGGGACGGCTCTGCTCGACCAGAGGGGTAAGGCGGGCGGCTCGTTCAGGGGTGAGGCCGTGAATGTCGTCGAACATGCGATCTCCCCAGGAGGCGGCCGATTCAGAACTCTGGTGACCTAAGTTCGCCGATGCGGATCGGCGATGCGCGTCAGCTTGCTTCACTGTCACGTTCCTTGGCTTCGAGTAGGCGGTTGAGGCGTCGGATCTCGGCGATCAGCCGAGGAACGTCGTGGCGGGCGCTGGCAATGAACCGGGCGTTCTCGTCCCAGCGTTCGTCTGCGACGTCGACGTAGCGCGGCTGCTGGATGAGCGTGGCGGCCACGATCTCGTGATGGTCGAAGGCAGGCCAGCGTTCGCCGAGCCTGGTGTCGGGAACGGTGCTGATCGCGACGAGGTTCATAGCGAAGTCGTCGTCGAGGTGACGGATGTGCCAGGGACCGGGAGTCGCGCCCTCGGCGAGTTCCTCGATTTCGGCGAGTTCTTCGTCGGTCAGCGGTTCGGGTGTGTTCATCAGGTTCCTCGCGTTCGCTGGCCCCGGCCATTCCACTGATCATCGCATCCGCTGCTGGCGGTGCTGGAAGGTCGGGCGGTTGCCTAACTGCAGGATCCGATCGTGGTGGTCCGGGGCATCGGAAGGCGGGTCACTCGGCTGGCGGCCGCTGCCGATCCGCGGAGGTGCAGGATCTCTTCGTGTTGGGCGGCGAGCCGGGCCAGGGCCTGCGAGCGGAACTCGCCGAGCTCCTCAATCACGTCTTCGGCGCGGGACAGCCGCTCCTTGAGAGCGGCGATCTCGGCTTTGAGTCGTTCGATCTGGGCAGCGCGCGGGTCGGGGATCTGTCCTGCTTCCTGAAGGTTCTGCAGGCGGCGCTCGAACTCTTCGCGGAGGTGGGCATAGGGGCGGGTGCCGTAGAAGGCGGTGCGGTCGACGGCGGCTTCTCGGGCGAGGGTCTTGATGTCGCAGGTGCCGCCGGGCGGGATCTCGCCGCGCAGGAGGCGGTCGATTGCGGCTCGGATGCGGTTCTCGTTCTCGGTCCGTTGGGCTGCGGTGATCCTCATGCGGAGTCCTTGTCGGATGGGTTCGTGGCGGCTGCGTCGATCTCGGCGACGACCCGAAGGGCCCGGGTGTAGTCGTGCTGCAGGCGGGCGTGTTCGGTCTTGCGGGTCTTGCCCAGGTCGCCGAGGAACGTCCTGGTGCGTTCGGCGTGTTCGGCCCAGACGGGCCGGTGGCGGGGGTGGTGGGTGGCCTGCGGGCAGCGGGCGGAGTCACACATCCCGACCAGTGGCCGGTCGGCGGTGGGGGTGCCGGCGAGTTTGAGGCAGAGTGCGCGGGAGGGGTCGGTGAACCAGCAGAAGTTCGCCGGGCCGATGTGCAGGGTCTGGGCGCGCTTGGTCAGCAGGTTCAGCACGTCCCTGTCACTGCGCTGGGTCCTGGGCGCCGGTGCTGCGGCGGGTTCGAGCTTCGCGTCGACGCTGGCGAAGAACTCGGTGAGGCTGCGGGCGCCGGGGCCGGCGGGCAGGATGCCCTGCTGGTAGTTGCGGAACTCGGCCAGGACCAGGTCCAGGTTGCGTTCGCTCTCGTACTTGTTGACCTCGGCCAGCAGTTCGGCCTGGGCCCCGCCGGGGCGCGAGGCATACCCCTCCGTTGTGGCTACTGCGATGTGCTTGAGGTGGATCTTGGTCGCGAGGACGCCGCCGGGCCGATAGGCCATCTCCAGGGCCAGAGACCGCCTCAGCATCCTCAGGTTCACCGGCCCCGCGGGGATCGGTGCGAGTCCGAGCCGCTGCCCGGCCTGCGAGTTGACCCAGTTGCGGAACCAGCGGTAGCGGACGCTGAAGGCGAACCGGCCGAAGAGCAGGACTCCGTCTCCTGGGTCCTCGTGGAGACGTTCGGCGAGTTCGACGGCGCGATGGACCGGCTCGATGACGACCCATTCGTCGTCGGTCCCGCCGAGCGGCTGGCCTTTGATCACCTTGCTGGCGATCCGGTAGCGGGTGAACCCGGGGACGGGCTCTTCGAGTGGAAGGCGGCAGCCGATCCGCAGTTCCATCAGCTCGCTCGCCCGCATTCCGGAGGCGGCGGCCAGCACGATCATCGCAGCGGTGCGGACGATGCCGACCAGGGCGACGGCCTGGAGGCGGTGCAGGGGCAAGGTCCAGGCCAGCACGGACGAGGAGTCCGCCGCGGTGATCTCGGCGGCGTCCCGGGCGAAGACCTCCTTCACCCCGACCGACGCCAGCGCGTCTTCCAGCGGACCTCGCAGGTGGGGCATCCACGCGCTCCAGAACTGGGTGACTCCGGCCTGGCGGGCCAGGACGCCCGTGGCCACCGCCAGGAGCGGGTCATCGGCGGACCAGCCGTCGGCAAGCCGGTCGGCGACGTGATGGTCGGCGAGCATCGGCAATGCCGTGCGCGTATCCGTGTACTGGCTCAGCACCTCGGCGAACTCAGTCACCGGGACGGTGCTGACCGGCCGCAGGCCCTGAGCCTTGCGAGCGGACAGCTGGTCGGCTTCCCGGATGTGCGAGGCGAGCCTGACGGTATGCGGTCCCAGGGAGGACAGCAGGAACAGGGCGGCGGCGAGCATCGGCTGCATGACCGCAGCCTCGACGGGCTGGGTCTTGTTCTCGCTCCGGCCGCTGGGCATCTCGGCGATGGCGGAGGCGGTGGCCCCGCCCCAGGGCCGCAGGTCGGCCGGGACGCGGTCGGCGGTGAACAACTCGCGGTAATTGACCAGGTCGACAACGACCTGCGCGGCCGAGCGGCGGGTTCCCGGGCTCTGCTCGCCGACTACCGCGCCGTGCTCGTCCAGGACGTAGCGGCGGTGGGCCATGTAGGCGTCGCAGACTCGGGTGTCGATCTGCGCGAGGCTCGACACCCCGTGCCCGGACAGCCACCGGCAGAACCGGGTCAGCTCGTCCAGCCGACCCGAGCAGCTGGTCAGGTGCAGGGTGGTGCGATGCGCCCGGGGCAGCGGAGCGACGGCCGGGTGGCGCGGGGCGAGCATCGCCAGGACCAGTTCCTTGGCGACCAGACGCCACCGCGGGTCGGTGATGGCAGTGAAGACGAAGCGGCGGATGGACAGTGCCATCGCGACGGGCAGGCCGACGACGTCGGTGAAGTCCCAGACATCGTCCTCGAAGCACGGGCGGAGGGATCCCTCGGGGAGCGAGAGGCCGGCTTCGCGGCAGACATCGGCGCCGGCGAAGACCGCGGACCGGCCGTCGAACGCCGAGGTGGCGAGGGCGGTGGTCATGCGGTCATCTCCTCGGGTCGCAGGGGCAGTTCGTGGTCCTGGTCCTCGACGTGGCGGGCTGCCGCGGCCAGGACGGCGGGCTCGAAGCGGTCCAGGACCTGTTGGATCCGGGCGGCGTAGGGGCCGAAGACAGCCATGAACTGCGCGGCTGGCATCTGCTGCCATTGCCGGGAGAAGAACGCCTTAAGCCGCAGCAGGTTGACCGCGTGCCGCGGGGCGAAGACGGCCAGCGGACACAGAAGGCAGACCCAGGGGCGCGCCGGGCAGGGCTTGCCCGCAGGGCCGTGCAGCCCCGACAGCTGGTCGCCGCAGGCCGCCGTGAACACATCCCGCTGCCCGCCGACCAGCTCGGCGATCGCCGAGTCGTCCAAGTCCATGGCCGCGACCAGCTGCGGATAGCCGGCGGCCAGCACGGCGGCGTCCTCCTCGGTGATCACGGTGGGCGGGTGCGCGCGTCGGAGCACGTCGTGCTGGGCGTCCTCGATGACGGCCTCGACGGCGTGCTGCTGAGCCTCGGTGGTGACGGTGAGGTAGTGGTCGCCCTCGACGGCCGGGGAATGGTTCGGGTCGATGGTGGCGCGGCCGCTGCCGGTCCAACCGGCCTTGTCGCGCATGGCGAGGTGGGTGGTGCGGATCCGCGAGCGGTGGATCTTCAGCGGGCTGCCGTCCTGCGCGAGGACCCCGTGGCGCACGGTCCAGCGCTGGACGGCCGCGCGGGCCCCGGAGCCGGTGACGACGGTGAACTGTCCCGGGTGGCTCTGGGCCAGCCACAGGTTCTCCCGCCGTCCGGGCCCGGCGAAGCTCCGCAGCAGCGCGGAGTGCGCGAGCCACTGCTCCAGCAGCCGCACGGCCCGGCGTGGCAGGTTCGTGCTCTCGGCCGCGGTGCGGCCCTTGATGTAGGAGAGCAGGACCGTGGAGTCCCCGGCCCAGTCGATGTCACCGGTCACCAGGTCGTCGATGCCATCGGGCACGATGCCGGAGTAGATGCCGAACAGCAGCCGGTAGGCGATCAGCATGTTGTGGGTAGGGAAGAGATCGGCGCTGGCCTGCAGGAACCCGCCGCGCTGCCAGAGCGCGGCCTCCGTGATGCCCAGCTCCGCGGCAAAACGCGGCGCGGAAAGCGGGCCGAGCCGGGCCAGCAGCCACCGCTGGTTCTCCACGCTCCAGTCCCCCTTTCGGGGGCGCCGCCCTCGGGGCAACGCGGCCAGGGCCCACCGGTGTGCGGCGTAGGACTCGTCGGCCAGCGTGCGGCAGACCTCGGCGAGGCGGGCCCATTCCCCCTCCGCGTAGGGCGGCAGCTGACGGTGGTTCGGCTGCAGGTTGTAGGGCCGTCCCGTCGCCAGGTTCAGCACCCCGTCTGCGAGGACACCACCGACCTGGGCGAATGCCCGCACCATTGCGCGGCTGGTCGCCTCCCGTGGCCCGGTGCTGCCCATCCAGTACTCGGCCAGCTGGCCCCGCCGCAACTGGGCGGCTCCGCCGGTGAAGCCCCGTTCGGCCAGGACGTGCACCATCTGCCGCAGGGACTGGATGTAGTGGTTGACCGTGCCCCTCGAGTCCGCGGTGCCGTGCGGATGGATCAAGTCGACCAGAGCCGTGGCCAGGTCCCGGGCCAGACGCGGGTTCGCCAGACCGTCCAGGGAGAACTCCGCCCGGGTGCCGTCGCTGAACACGCAGGAGATGCCGAGCGGTTCGTCGGTGAGCCTGGTCGGCATCAGGCTTCTCCTGCCTCAATGTCGTCGTCGAACTCCTCCGCGGCCTCGCGTTCGGAGACGTCCTCGCAGGTCAGCCCCACGGCGGCCCCGGCGCCGTCGTAGGCGTCCCGGTAGATGCGGGTCGTGTCCAGGCGCCGGAGGTACTTTTCCGTCGTCAGAACAGTTGAGTGACCCAACAAGTCGCGCAGCACCAGCAGCGGGTCGGCCTTGCAGAGGTAGAGGACCAGCGCGGCGTCCGCGTCGGTCTCCCGCACGAGCTTCGCGGCCTGCCGGTAGTGCCCGGTGACCAGGTATTCCAACGTCCTCATCGAGAAAGTGTGGCGACATCGGTGGGGCCACACATGCGGGAACCGGGGCTCGAAGCGGGCCCGGATCCGGTCCGAGGTCCGCTCGAAGACCGTGGCCCACGCGGTGAACGGACCACCACCGGCCTTCACTGCCAGCAGGCACGAGCCGCCCTCGGGGGCGACCAGGCGGCGGCGTTCGGCCGGGGTGAGCGAGTCCCACGAGCGGCGCACTCCGTTGACCCGCCCGCCCCGGTGATCGGGTTCGGTCACCATGAGCGGTTCACCCCACCGCCGCGGCGGCCTCCAAGGCGAACCCTCGGCCGTGGCCGCGCGGTCCAGGGCGAGGTAGTCGTGCAACCCGGCCAGGGCCTCGTAGGAGGTCCAGGTGGTTCGGTACTTCTTCCCCTTGGTGATCCCGGCCGGAACCGGGAACGGGATCGGCACTGCGGTCGGCTCCGGCGGCAGCGCAGGTATCTCCCACGGCAGCAGGTGAGTGAACTCCTGCAGCCGCAGGCCTGTGGCCAGTGCGAGGTCGCCGATCGCGGCGTTGCGGACAAGTTCCCGGCCGTGGAAGCCGGTGTCCTGCGAGCCGTCCGGCGCCAGCCCGCGCAGGCCCTTGCGGAACAGCTCGGTGAAGTCCGGCTCCAGGTACTTGATCGTCACATGCGGCTTCGGCGTGCGCCGGACCGCCAGGTTCACCCGCACCTCCCGGCCTGTCCCCGCGAAGAGCGCCCGGGCGGAGCGGTAGGTGAACGGCTCGGCCGGTGCGCAGTCCTCGGCCATCGCCCACCGGTAGAACAACGCGAGGATGCTCATGTGCTGGCCCCACGTCGTCGCCGCGAACCGCACCTCGGCCGGCCCGGTCGCCCGGTGCTCGGCATACCGGCTCAACCCCGCCTTCAGCCGCTCACGCGAGTCGAACAGCCCCACCCCGTGCTCGGCCAGGAACTCCGTCCACGCCTTGAGCACCCTCGCGTAGTTCTCCCACGAGCTCGGCGCCGGCGCCCCGCTCACCGGCAGCTCGCGTAACCAGCGGTTCACCACCGCCGCCGGGCGCGGTGCGGCCGGGCCGTCCTCGAAGCGCAGGTCGTCGTCGACGAGCACGGGCATCCCCTCAGGGATCAACGGCCGGTGCTCGACGTCCCAGGACTGCCAGCCATGGGACGAGAAGAAAGTCAGGATCACGAGCGCTGACAGTAGAAACACCACACCGCCCGAGGCAACTCACAAACCCCAAGGCCACATGCCTACTTGGGGTCAATCGCCACACGGGAACTAAGCAGAGACAATGTGGCGCCACTGATGTGGCGTCAGATGCACTGGCCGGCCGTGTTCGTCCCGGACCTCGCAGGTCGCCAGCCAGCGGCCGAGCATCCGCCGGTAAGTACCGTCCGCCAGCGGGAGATTGCCCGAGACGTTGGCGCGTTGGCGGGGCAACAGGCAGGGTGTCCCGTCCGGCCAGCGGCCCAGCACCCGGCGTTGCTGGTCGCGGACGGCTGCTTCGAGTTCCTCGTCGATCGGCACGGCGGCCTCGCGCCTCATCTTGGTGTTGAAGTAGCGCAGGTAGGGGGCGCCCTGGCCGTCGTGGATGAGGCAGTCGAAGTCCAGGGCCAGAGCGCTGGAGATCCGCAGTCCGCAACCGGTGAGGATGAGCGTGACGAGTCGGCCGGCCGCGTCGGGCCAACGGTCCAGGTTGCCGGGCGATTCGACCTGGGTCATGACGTACTCGGCGAGGCGGCGGTCGACCTGCTCGGGGACCGGAGGGACGTCGCCAACGTAGAAGGCCGCGGTGCCGGGCAGCGTGTGCTCCCAGCCGTACTGCCGGATGTTCTGGAAGAACAGGTTGAGCGCGCCGATCCGCGTCTTCTTCATGCCGTGCCCGCCGGGCTGTGACATCACGTGGGCGAGGTAGCGCTCCAGCAGCGGCCGGTCGACCTGCGCGAGCGCGTCGATGCCGACGAACGTGAGGAAGCCGCCGAAGCAGATGAGCGCGTCGACCCCGGCTCGGGCGGCGCCGATGCTCAGCCCGGATGTCAGCCGCAGCCTGGTCCACCGTTTGCCCAGCTCACGCAGCCAGGGCTGGGTGATGCGGTCGAACCTCAGCCGGGCGCGCGGGCAGGGACGCCCGACCGGGGTGGTGATGCCGGGCAGCTTGTCCAGCCGCCACACATCCCTGGAGTACTCGATCTCCCAGCCGATCCCGTCCCGCAGGGCCTCTAGCGCGTCACGGGCGTCGAGGAGGAACAGGAGCGACTCGTCGGCCTGGGCCCCGACTTGTCGGCGCCACTGCTGTTCCGACAGGTCCAGCAGCGACGTGATCCCGAGTGCCGTGACGCGCCGGACGGCCGGCATGACCATGCGAGGGGCGGCGGTCCGGGAGCGGGCGTCATGCCGACACTGCAGTGCGTACTGGATCTCCAGCCTCAACTGCGGGGCCAGATCCCGCAGATCGATGCTGGCGGTTCCGACCAGTTCGCAGTCGGCGATGAAGCGGTCGGGGTCGGGCCGGCCGTGACGGTGCCACCGGTCTTCGTGGCCTGCGCAGAAGAGTTTCGTGGGATTGGCGACCCAGAGGTCGCAGAACGGCAGACGGCACTCGGAGGTCGCGCTGTCGCCCGGGGCCAGGTCCGGGGCATCCCAGCTGGCCAGGTCGGGCCGGCCGGCCCGACCCCACCGGTCGCGGTGCTTGGCGCACAGGCCGTTCTTGGCGCCGCGTCCGTAGCGGCAGCCGGCGACGACGCAGGCAGCCAGGGATCTGCGGCCCCTCACCGGCGGGCCGGGAACGGCCAGGAAGTCCGCCATCGGCGGGCAGCCATGCTTGCGGAACCGGATCGCATGGGCGTTGCAGAGTCCGCGCCTGATCGACGCTGCTGTCCGGTCGCAGTCCGCGACCGCGCACTCGTCGGCCGCGAACACGGGGTCGTCCGAGGCGGGGACGTAGATCTCGGTGCGGAACTCGGGCCGGACGACGGCCATCAGCCGCTCAAGCAGCCTCGTTCGTCCCGGCGCCTTCTCAGCAGGGAAGGTCACAGCCGGACCTCCCGGCCGGTGAACCAGCCCGCAGCCTCCAGCGTCCGGCGGGCGTCCTCGACGGTCAGGTGACCGTACGTGTCGATCGTCGTGGTGATCGATGCGTGCCCGAGGCACTCCTTCACCGTCTCCATCCCGGCGCCCCGACGAAGCAACCAGGTGGCGTAGGTGTGGCGGTATTGGTGGGGTTCGAAGGCGATCCCCGTGGTCTTCCGAAGCCGTTGGACCAGGTCGTAGACAGCCGGATAGCGCCAGGGGCGGCCGTGCGGTTCGGCGAAGAGATTCACGAAGACGTAGTCGGAGTCCAGGACGCCGTACTCGCGGTGCAGGTAGTCCGAGTAGAGCCGCATCAGCTCCGCGCTCGCCGGGATCGTGCGGGAGCGGCCCGCCTTCGCCCGGGCCCGGTTGTCATTCTGCCGCGGCACCACGGTCACCTGGCGTTCGGCGATGGCGATGTCGTCGTGCCGCAGGCCGAGGGCCTCGCCGATGCGGACCCCGGTGTCCAGCAAGAGGGCGAACAGCAGCCGGTCCCGCAGGTGTTCGCAGGCGTCCAGGATCTTCTGGACCTGGGCGGCGGTCAGGACGCGCGGGTGCGTCCGTCCGGTCTTGAGCTTGATGGTCCGGGTCCGCTCAGGTTTCCCGGAGGCGATGTGCTGCAGGAACGGCTTGTAGGAGGTGGCCGCGGACCGGTGCGGTCCGGCCGGGCGCATCGTCACCAGCAGGCCGGCAACCTCGACACCACCTCGGGCGTGAAACTCGTAGAACGTGCTGACGGCGGCGAGCTTGCGGTTCACGCTGGACGCCGTGCAGTGGTGCTCGACCGTCGGCAGCACCGCCACCGCCCCGTTCCGGACCGGCGGCGGCAGCCGCAACCAGGCGACGAAGCCTGCCAAATCCTCCAGATCCACTGACTTCCAGTCCAGACCCTGGCCGCCGAGGTAGGTCCACCAGTCCTTCAGATCGTGGGCGTACGCCTTGACGGTGTTCGGCGACCGCTCGATCGCAGACAGGTACGCGAGGAACGACTCCACCGGACCGACCGGCCGCAGATCCTCCCCCAGCAGGGTCCACGACTCCGTCGTGGACCCTGGCATCAGCACCCTGTGTACGCGCATCGCGCCTCCAACTCCTCCGTGATGGACAGCGGCAGATAACCGCATCCACCAAGCAAGTTGGGGGACTTCCAGCGCGCTTCACCTACATGAAGGACACCTCAGTACTGGCTCAAGATAACGGCCGCAAGAGGCACATCGTGGTGGACACCCTCGGCCTGCTGCTGGTCGTGATGGCTACTGCGGCATCCGTCACCGACCGTGAGAGCGGCCGGACGCTGCTGGCACGGCCGCGCGAACGGCACTGGCCCATCACGCTGGTCTGGGCCGACGGCGGCACACCGGGCGCCTGGTCGACCTTGCCCGCGATGTCCTGCGGATCGCCCTGACCGTGGTCAAACGCGGCGACGACACCGCGGGCTTCGTGGTCACCGTGGCGATGCCGTTGTAGGTCTTGCCGTAGCGGCCCGGCCACTGACGTCCCACGTGGGAGGTGGCGGTGCCGGCCTTGCGGTCACCGGAGTCGTCGATGACCAGCATGCCCTGGTCGTGCGGGGTGGTGGTTGGGTCGGCCAGCAGCAGTTCGATGCGCCGGTCGTTGATTCTGTTTCCAGGTGGACTCGGACAGGAAGAACTGCAGCCGCTGGACGGCCGAGTTCTGGCCTCCGGCTACCGGTTCGGCATCAGCCCGGCAGGCCAGTGTCTTGTTCCGGTCCTGTGGTGCCAGCAGTCCGGTCAGGTACTCGCGGAAGCCGCGCCGTTGGGCGGATGAGGTCAACAGGTCATCGAACCGGGCTGCGTATTCCTCCAGCGGCCCCGGCGCGGGCGGACACGGACGCCGTGCCGTCATCGGAACCCCCTACAGCCTGCCAAAATCCCAACTACAGGCGTATCGCCGACCTGACCAACCGTCAACCCATCTTACTTTCCGGTCCAACAACCCACCGGTAAAGGGGCGTCTGGCCGAGCTCACCGACCTGACGCCGAGCGCCTGACCGACGCCCGCGCCGAGAACGGCGGGCAGCTGGGTCCCGACCGGAACGGCGAGGTCGTCGCCATCGACGAGCTGCGCGAACGCCCGGACGTCCCGGCCACCGAGCTGACAGTCACCAGCCGGCCAGACGGATACGAGGCCGAGGAATGGCGCCGCTACGCTTTCTGCCGTTCCCTGCCTGTCCGGGCTGGGCGGGGTTGGCCACGAGCCCGCGATCTTGCCGGGCCGCTGCGGGCGCCTCGCGGCTGGCCCTACGGGTAGGGTGAGCCGCTACCGCCGGTGATAGTGCTTTGGCCCTGGCCGGTAGGGCCACAACCGAAGCCGACCGCGCACCTGGGTGAACACGGGCGTTGGCCCTATCTGCAGGGCCAACGAAGACGGCCCGGGCGGTTGCCCGGGCCGTCGCAGATCTCGTCCGCTATGCACTGATGCCGAGGTTGGCGAGTTGGCCTTCGTAGTGCTGCCGCGGCCACTCGCTGAGCCGTTCAGGGTTGAGGGAGTCGATCTTGGGCACCGATGCCAGGCCGGCCCACATCTTCCCGCCGGTCAGCAGCGGGTGAATCTGGTAGACGCCCGGCTCCAGGAGCCAGGCCAGGCCCTTGTCCGCCAGTTTGCTGCTTCGTTGGACGGCGCTGGCGAGGGCGCCCAGGTGGGCGCTGTCAGCCGGTGATGGCGAAGGTCCAGCCGGGCATGCTTTCCCAGGTGAGCCAGTTGTTGTCCTTGTAGGTGGCGCGGGACATGGTGCCGTTGGTGCCGGTGGCGAAGAGTTCGAGGGTGTTGATGTAGGCGTTGTAGGTGGCGGAGGGGGTGCCGGAGAACTTCCAGTCGCTGATGGTGCTCCAGTCGGCCCAGGTCTTGGTCCTGTTGTCCCAGTAGTTGTGGCCGAGTTCGCCGGTGTTGCGGACGGCGAAGAGTTCGACGGAGTTGGCGGCGGGGTTGTAGACGGCGGTGGGGGTGCCGTTGAACTGCCAGCCGCCCATGGTGGTGATGTCGGACCAGCGGGCGCCGTTGAGGCTGTAGCTGTGGGCCATCGTGTTGTTGGTGGTGGTGATGAAGACCTCGGCGCTGTTGTTGGCCGGGTTCACGACGGCGGTGGGGCTGCCGGTCACCGCCTGGCCGTCGATGGTGCCCCAGTCGCTCCAGGTCTTGGCCTTGTTGTCCCAGTAGAGGTGGCCGAGTTCGTTGCGGTTGCTGGTGGCGAAGAGTTCGACGGCGTCGGTGGCGGGGTTGTAGAGGGTGGTGGGGGTGCCGGTGAACTGCCAGGTGCCCAGGCCCCGGACGTCGTCCCAGCGTCCGCCGTTGGTGCTGTACGAGTGGGTCATGTAGCCGTTCGTGTCCAAGGTGAACACCTCGGCGGTCTGGCTTGAGGGGTTGAACACGGCGACCGGGTTGGCCTTGAGCTTGAGGGCGCTGGGAATGACGCTCCAGCCGGCCCACTTCCTGGTGCCCGGGTCCCAGTAGTTGTGGCCGAGTTCGCCGGTCTTGCCGATGGCGAACAGTTCGATGGCCTTGGTGGCGGGGTTGTAGATCGTGGCGGGGATACCCGTGAACTGCCAGTTCTCCAGGGTCGACCAGGAGCTCCAGCCCTTGCCCTCGGTGTTGGAGGCGTGGGCGAGGACGCCGTCGGTGCCCAGGGCGAAGATCTCGGCGGTCTTGGAGTCCGGGTTGTACACGGAGTTGACGACTGCGGAGGAGTAGTCGACCTTGGTGCCCCACGTGGAGACGGTCTGCTGGACCCAGCCGGCGAGGTCGTCGACGCGGCTGTTGGTGGCGCCGGTGCGGGTCTCGGTCTCGCCGAGGCAGCCGCCCTGCCAGGAACGGGAGGCCACGGCGACGAGTTCGGCCTTGCCGTTCTTCTCGCGGATCGCGGGGGCGCCGGTGTCGCCCTTGCAGATCGCCGCGCCGCCGGTACCGGTGGTGCCGATGGCGGTTGCGGCGACCGTGTCGAGGGTGAAGGCCCCCGAGTGGAGCTTGTTCGGTATCCACTCGTCCTTGGTGCGGCCGTAGCCGGGAACCCGAAGGTTCTCGCCGGCGGTCGGCGCGGTGGTCGCGACGGGGAGCGTCGCGACGCCGGTGACAGGGGTGGCGAGGCGCGCCATGACGAGGTCGCGGTCCTGACGGGTCACGAGTTCGGCGACGTCGACCGTCTTGTCACCGACGGTCGCGGTGGTCTTCCACTTGGGGGCGCCTGCGGCCAGGGCCTGCGGCTGCGCGGGGTCGTCGGCGAAGCAGGACGCGGCGGTGATCACCCAGTACCGGTCGACCAGCGCGCCGGTGCAGGCGCGCACATTGTCGCCGATCGCCAGGCGGGCGGTGTAGGCGTACGTGCCACCGGCGGCAAGGTCGCCGGGGACGGCGCCGGCCGGGGCAAAGGTGCTGAGGGTACCGGCGGTCGCGGCTGCGACCAGTACGCCGAGCTTCCGGGAACGGGACGGAGTCTTACGGGGCATGGGGTTGATCCTTCGGGTGAGTGCATGGGAGTCCGCAGGGCGGCCGACCTCGTGCCGACGACCCCGTGGGGGAACCCTGTGCGGGGTCGATTCAGCCGGTGGTGGCGGTGATGCTCTGGATGGCTCTGCTGGCAACGGGGTAGACGGTGGTTCAGCTGCCGTAGGCCTTCCTGTCGGCGGTCCAGATGTTGTTGGCGCTGCCGATGGCGAACAGGCGCGTGGTGTCGCCGATCGTCGCCGCCGCGACCAGCTGCGGGGTGATGCCGTCGACCGGGGTGGTGAGGCGGGACATGACGAGGTCGCGGCTTGGACGCGGAACCGGCTCGGCGATGTCGACGGTCTTGCCGGCGTCCGTGGTGAGGTCGGCGCGGCCGATGGTGGTGGTGTTCCACTTCGGCGCGCCCGCGGGGAGGGCCGGTGCCTGGGCGGGGTCGTCGGCGAAGCAAGAGGCGGCGGTGATCACCCCGCACCGGTCGACCAGTGCGCCGGTGCAGGCGCGGACGCTGTCGCCGATTGCCAGGCGGGTGGTGTAGGCGTAGGAGCCGTCTGCGGCGGGATCGCCGGCCACGGCGCCGGCCGGAGGAGCGGAGAAGGTCAGCGTGCCGACGGCCACTGTCGCTATCAATACGCCCGCCCGCCACGCGCGGGACACGGTGGTGGCACGAGACATGAACGAGGTTCCCAACAGGTGAGAGGTGGATGAGGGACCGTCGACTTCACCGCGGACCGGAGAAGACCCGGGTCTATGGCGGCCCGCGCGTCACCAACGGGCAGCAGGTCACCATGACCGCGTCCTCCCGCGACAGCGTCTCCACCAGGACCTGGCTCGAGGACCACCCCCGCAAGCACGTCTTCATCCAGGTCGGGGCCTGCTGGCTCAAGCTCCAGGAAGGCTGGCGGCGCACATTCCGCAAGGCCGCACTCGCCGACAAGTCGTTCGCCGACCCCGACGAGATCGACAAGGCCACCCGCTTCGCAACCGCCCAGCTCAACGCGCGCGCCAAGCCCTGGATCTGGGGCAGAAAACCCCCACCAACCCGCCTACTCCGACGCCAATTTGTGTACCTCCTTAAGGAATCCAGCGCTAAGGGAGCTTGGTCCAGGGGCTCCAGGCGGTGGTTCCGGTGGTGTACCAGGCGTGGTACACCCGCTGGTCGTCACCGACCGCGACGGTCTCGATGGTGTTCTTGTCAGCGTGATAGAGGGTGCTGGGAGCGGTGGTGAACTTGCCGGGGGCCACGAGGGTCCATGTGCTCCAGGAGGTCGCGCCGGTGGTGTACCAGGCGTGCTGGATCTGTCGGTTGTCGTCGAGTGCGATGATCTCGATGGTGTTCTTGTCGGCCTGATACGCGGTGCTCAGCGCCGTGAAGGTGCCGGGGTCGACGAGCTGGAAGTTGCTCCAGGTCCAGGTGGCGTCGCTGTACCAGGAGTGGTAGATCTTGCGGTCCTCGCCGAGTGCGGCGACCTCGATGGTCTTCTTGTCGGCGTGGTAGACGCTGCTGAGCGCGGTGTACCGGCCGGGGGCGAGGAGCTGCCACGGGGTCCAGCCGGTGGTGCCGGTGGTGTAGTAGGACTGGTAGATCTGCCCGTCGTCGCCGATGGCGTAGATCTGGTTGGTGCGGCGGTCGCCGATGTAGTTGGCGTTCACCGCGGTGAACTTGCCGGGGGCCACGAGGGCCCACGTGCTCCAGGAGGTCGCGCCGGTGGTGTACCAGGCGTGGTAGACCTGCTGATCGTCTCCGAGGGCGATGACCTCGATGGTGTTCTTGTCGGCGTGGTAGACGGCCTGGAGCGGTCCGGTGACCTTGCCAGGCGCGAGGAGCTGCCAGTCGGCCCAGGTGCTCGAACCGGGGTTGTGCCAGGAGTGGTAGACCTGCCGGTCGGTGCCGACCGCGAAGACCTCGGTGGTGTTCTTGTCGGCGTGGTAGACGGCGGTGGGGCCGCTGACGAACTCGCGGGGGGCCAGCAACTGCCACGCACTCCAGCCCGCACTGCCGGTCTTGAAGGACGATCCATAGATCTGCCGGTCGGTCCCGAGCCGGAAGACCTCGGACGTCTGCGCGGCCGGTTCGTAGACCGTGGTTGTACGGTTCTCCGGTGTCAGCGAGCGAGTCTGCTGGATCCAGGCGCCTAGGTCGTCGACGCGGCTGGAGGAGGCGCCGGTGCGGGTTTCGGTCTCGCCGAGGCAGCCGCCCTGCCAGGAGTGGGAGGCTACCGCGACGAGTTCGGCCTTGCCGTTCTTCTCGCGGATCGCGGGGGCGCCGGTGTCGCCCTTGCAGATCGCGGCGCCGCCGGTACCGGTGGTGCCGATCGCGGTCGCGGCGACCGTGTTGAGGGTGAAGGCGCCCGAATGGAGTTTGTTCGGTATCCACTCGTCCTTGGTGCGGCCGTAGCCGGGTACGCGCAGGTTCTCGCCCGTCGTGGGCGCGGCGGTCGCGACGGGCAGCGTCGCGACGCCGATGACGGGGGTCGCGAGGCGCGCCATGACCAGGTCGCGGTCCTGACGGGTCACGAGTTCGGCCACGACAGCGGTCTCATCACCGATGGTCGCGGTGGTCTTCCACTTGGGGGCGCCTGCGGCCAGGGCCTGCGGCTGCGTGGGGTCGTCGGCGAAGCAGGACGCGGCGGTGATCACCCAGTACCGGTCGACCAGCGCGCCGGTGCAGGCGCGCACGTTGTCGCCGATCGCCAGGCGGGCGGTGTAGGCGTAGGAGCCGTTGGCGGCAAGATCGCCAGGAACGGCACTGGCCGGGACGGGGAGGGTAGCGAGGGCGCCGGCGGTGACGGCGGTGGTGAGGAGTGTGGCCTTCCAGGAGGCACGCGCAGTGATGCCAGACAAGAGTTCAGTCCTTGGGGGGTACGGAGAAGAAGGCGGTGCGCGGGCTGGCTGCGGTTGCTCAGCCGGTGACGCGCAACTCGACGAGGGTTGCCTTCTTGCCTCCGGAGGGGATGTCGGCTTCGCCGACGGTCGTCACGTCGTCCTTGGCCACATCGATGGTCTTGGTCTTCCCGTCACTGGTGAGAGTGGCGCGCAGGTTGTGGTCGTCATTCCAGAGGCCGAAGGTGCCGGGCACCTCCAGCGCCAGGTAGCCGGTTCCACCGGAGACGTTGAAGCAGTACTCGGTGAAGCTGTTGTTCTTGCTTGCCTGAACCTTGATGCTCCATTGGCTGCCGCACTCGGCCAGCATGATGTGCCCGTCGCCAGAGATCAGCTTGAGGCCCTTGTCCTTGAGAACCCGGCCCGCCCCCGGGTAGGAGAAGTCCTCCACCGCTGGCGGGGGAGTGGTGCTCGGGGCCGGGGAAGTGGTTCCAGCGGCCGTGGCGAGGGCGGTGGCTCCGAGAGCCACTGCGGCAGTGCTGAAGCCGACGACCAGCGCAGCGCGTGTACGAGATATCACGGTTCCCTCTCTGATTGGTGCACGGAGGATCAGACGCCGTGCGTAAAGAGATATTAAATCATGTGTATAGAATCTGTCACCACGAGAAAACACCCCATCAGGCCCTGTTGATGCCCCGGGATGGAGGGGGGGGTCGCCTGAAAATGATCATGGCGTGAGGGTGTTTTTGATTGGATGGCACCTGCGTGATTGATCATGTAAAGCCGGATGGCGCCCTGTGGCGCCTTCGTGTTCGGCCTGCCGCGCCACCTGCCTTCTCCCGGCCTGCTCGGTGTGGCGGCCTGATCGGGTGGGGGAGTTTCAATTCCTGAGAGAGAGTCAGTTTATGAAGAATGAAGGCCGCTCTAAAAGTGTGGGGGAGATCTGGCCGCGTGGAATGCGTTCTGCGTGTGCGCGGCTGGTGCCGCTGACGTTGGCAGCGGGGATCATGGGGGCGAGTCCCGCAGCGGCGGCGACGCAGGACGGCGGGGAGGCCGAGAGCGCCGCTACGGTGACCGACCGGGGGCGTGCGGTCGAGTTCTGGAAGGAGGGGGGAACCTCCGTGAAGGCAGCGGCGGAGGCCGCCCTTACCGGAAGTGACGTGGACGTCAGGCGCTTCCTGGACAGCGGGAGGGAGTCGGCCGGAGCGCTGGACGACCGGCTTGAGGTGATGCGGATCCTCTCCATAGGCGGTGGCAACGTCCGGGAGACGGCGAAGAAGGCATTGGGAGGCTCCCCGCAGGAACTGCGCAGCTTCGTGAAGGACGGTTGGGAGAAGCCGCTGGAACTGGACCAGCGGATCAGGGCGGGCCAGATCGTCAGCACCGGCGGTCCAGCGGTCCGTGACGCGGGCAAGACCGCCCTCGCCGGGTCGATCGACGACGTGCGTGAGTTCCTGCGTGCCGGCCAGTATGCATCACGGGAGCTGGACGAGCGGGTTCGGGCCATGCAGATCCTCAGTACGGCGGGTCCGGCGACCAGGCAAGCGGCCAAGCTTGCCGTCAGCGGCTCTCCCGATGACATCCGTGAGTTCCTTGAGGTGGGCCAGCATGTGGCTCGCGCCAGAGATCAGGAACGGTCGACGGTCGAGCAGTTGGCACAACAGGCGAAAGAAGCGGGAGACCAGGCCAAGCGGGAGAAGGACGCAGCCAAGGAGGCCTCCGACCGCGCGGTTGACGCTTCTCAGCTGGCCAAGGAGGTGGCGCAGACGGCCGCGCAGGAAACAGAGGCGGCCCGTACGGACGCCGGGCGTGCGGCAGGTGCGGCTGGGCTCGCGGCGGAGGCCGCCGGCGGCGCCACGCGGGCCGCGCAGCAAGCCATAGGTGCCGCCCGCGCGGCGAGTGCTTCGGCCCGGGTCGCGGCGAACGCTGCTTCGCAGGCGGCGGCGGCGGCCTCTGGAGCGGCGCAGGCTGCAACACGGGCCCGTGGCGCAGCGGCGGGCGCGGCCAGGGACGCTTCCAACGCCTCCGCTGCGCGTAAGGCGGCGGAAGACGCCCGCAATGCCGCTGCAGGGGCAGACGAGGCTGCGAAGGCGGCGGAATCGGCTGGAACGGCCGCCGAGCAAGCCGGGCGCGCGGCGCAGGCCGCGGCCAGCGCTGGTGCCAATGCCAACGCCGCGGCCGATTCCGCCTCTCGGGCCGGCAGCCTTGCGCAGTCCGCCGGGGCGAGTTCGGCGAAGGCCAACGCGGCAGCGGAGCAGGCCAGGCGCCAAGCAGGTGAGGCGATCCGCGCGGCTAACGCGGCATCCGCTCTCGCAGGCGAGTCGGCGCGCGCGGCGAACGAGGCCCGTGCGCTGGCTGTATCCGCCGCAGAACACGCCAGGAAGGCCGCCGATGCGGCAGAGAGCGCCGCGAAGAACGCGGGCGACGCCTCGACGGCGGCGGCCCAGTCCAAGGTGCACGCCGCTGCCGCGAAGGAGGCAGCCGACACCGCCAGCGCCGCAGTGGACAAGGCGGGGGCAACTCGGGATCTGGCGCGCAGGACGGAGGAGGAGGAACGCAAGACCCGTGCGACGATGGCGATAGAACAGGCCAGGGAGTTCAAGAGCGCGGAGGACGAGAGCAAGGCCGAGCAGGAGCGTGTAACGCGGGAGGCGAAGGACGAAGAGGCCCAGGTGGCCAAACTGGCCGCAGACGCCTCGGCCCCCGGTGCAGATCCGCAGCAGACCGTGTTGACGGGGCGCAAGGTGGCCCTGTCCGCGTTGAAGACACAGGGGCCGTGGAGCCAGACGGCCGCCGAGGCCGCCCTGGGCGGCTCCGACCAGGCGGTACGCGAGTACGTGGTGAACGGACGGCAGAAGGCCGTTGAGCAGGACCAGTATGCCCGAGTCGACTACGTCGCATCCGACGGTCTTTCCGGCGCGGTCCGCGAGGCTGCGCAGAAGGCCCTCAGCGGTGACGTCAACACCATCTCGGACTTCCTGCGCACAGGGCAGTACCAGGCGGCACTGGGCGAGTACACGCTCAGGACGCTCCAGGTGAAGAGCGTGGGTGGCCCGGCTGTGCAGGAGGCCTCCAAGGCGGCGTTGCAGGACGGTTCCCCCGACAAGCTCCGCGAGTTCCTGAGCACGGGCCAGTACAGCGCACGCGAGCTCGACGAGCGCGTGCGAGCCGCCCAGCTGACCAGCAGTGGGGGGCCGGAGGTGAAGCAGGGGGCCAAGGCCGCTCTTGAGGGGCCGGCCGTACTGCTGCACGAGTTCATCGGCTCTGGCCAGTACATGGCGGAACGTAAGGACAAGCTTGCCGCGACTCACGCGGCCCAGGTGGACCGCTTGATCGCAGGGGCGGCCGGCATCGCGGCCACCGCGCAGCAGGACGCCGCCACCGCTCTCGAAGCCGCTGCCCGGGCCGAGGACGCCTCGGCGAACGCCGACCTGTACGCCGCTCAGGCCAAGGCCTCCGCGCAGAAGGCGGGCGAATACACGAAGCAGGCTCAGGGGGCGGCCAAGAGCGCCGAAGACTCTGCGGGCCAGGCCGTTCGCGCCGCTAAGACCGCTGCTACGGCAGTGACTGCCGCTCGCCGGGACGCCGACAAGGCGTCCTACTCCGCGTCGCAGGCTCGGGTCTCGACCGCGTACGCCAAGGCCTCGGCGTCCTCTGCCTATGCTGCGGCGGGCAGGGCGCGGGGCTCGGCCGAGGCCGCAGGTAAGGACTCGGCGGCTGCGGCTGTGGCTCAGAGGGAGGCTTTCGCCATCCACATCGCCAAACAGCGCGCCGAGGACCTCCTGCGTCTCGCGGAGGACGAGAAGCGCAGGGGTCAGGAGGCGCAGGTCGACGAGGAAGCCCGGATGCAGCTCCAGTGGATGCGGGAGGTGCTGGCACGGGCACAGGTGGAACCGGCGGGAAAGGGTTCCAAGCCGGGTGCGCTGAAGCTGGGCTTCCAGTGGCTTTTCGGGACGGGCGACAAGACGGTCAACTACACGGCTGGAGACGAGTTCACCGAGCAGCTCCGTAAGGACCACTCCATGGATGTCGTCCGCCAGGAAATCCTTAAATCGATCAAGGAAGGAAACCAGAGCGGTAAGGGCGGCTACTCGGTTCTGGGCAAGGAGGGCGTCGGCCGACTCCTGAGCGATGCGGCCTCATTGCAGACGTTTGGGCTCACCGCCTGGATCGACAAGACCATGACCGACGGGAAGTATGGCAGCTCGACGTCCATTTTCGTGGGATCATATAATTATGATTTCAAGATCCTTTCCAGGGATGATCAAGGAGGAGGGGTGGAGGTGGAGATCCACGTGAAGAACGACACGACGTTCAACTCGCTCGTACACCCGCCGTTCCTGCGTGATGCGTGGGACTCGTGGGTCGGTGGGCCGATCAACTCGTTTGCGGACTGGGTTGGCGGTCCCATGTCGACGAAGACGCAGAACGCGACCTGGTCCGAGACACTGAGTGCTCGATGAAAAGAAAAGCAATCGCCCTGATTTCTGTGCCGTGCGCCATCGTGGCCCTGGTCGTCTGGATCCTCACGACCGCCGCCCCGTCCGGCGGTTCGGCGAAGGAGAGCGATCTCGTCGGCATCTGGCACGGCCGCCAGGGGGCGGAGCTGACGTTGCGTGCGGATGGCACGCTGGCGACGGCGAACTTCCCCACCTCCTTCGCGTCCGACGACGAGACCCCCGTCGAGTTCTTCACCGGGAACGGGACATGGACGCTGGAGAAGAAGGACAGCGGGGAGGACCAGGACATCAAGCTCAGTCTGGGCGAGACGGCTGGTTCCAAGCAGGGTGCCTGGCTGCGTGTCGCGGGTAAGAACGCCGGAGGCGGGATCTACGTCCCGATCTCCGTCGATCGCCCCAAGAAGTTCGTCTTCAGCAAGCCTTCATAGGGTTGGTCCTCAAACGACCCGGCGAGCCGACGGCGGTGTCGGCGAAAGTGACTGATCGACTGCGGTAGGTGACGTCGGTCTCCGAGACTGGTTTCGGAGACCGACGTTTGCTGTTGCGGGGGTTCGCGGTACCGGGCGAGGGCGACCAGGCCGCGGTCGAACACACTCACCTTCCCGCCGCCAGTCTTCGTCGCCGCCGCGCCCTTCGCTGGGCCTGCCCCGGTTCCGGCCGGGGCCGCCAGCGGCTCCACCCCGAGTGCGGCCAGCCGCCTCTGTTGCTTGTCCATGAGCCTGTGCCACACGATGTGCTGAGGCTGCCGCTCCAGCCACCGCCCCACGTCCAGCCCATGCAGGGTCACCCCGAGCAGCAGGTCAGTCGGCTGCGTCCCGAAACCACCGCGGCCCCTGCCGGGCACGTCGCTCGACGGAAGCCGCGGTGCGGCTACTCGGTTGGCTGGGGTGTCGGGTCGGCCGGTGGCCCCGGGTCGTCGAAGCGATCCTCACCTGCGGGGATGAGTCGCGCACGCTCACGGCAGCGCGCCGGGGTCCGGCGTGGCGCCGGACCCCGTGGAACAGCGGCGCACGGTTCCGGGGCGGATCGGCACCTGCACGCGGGACGCGGGGAGCGGAGCAGGAGACGTGGAGGCGTAGCGGACACGCCCGACAGGACGCTTCCGTCCGCCTGCCGGGGCCCTCCGGGTCCTGACGGTCCGTTCCTGGTCGAATCCGGCTCGAATGCCCGCTATCGAAGTGCCCCGGGGCGCAGGCTGCTTCTGTGACCGCGTCAGCACGGACGCGCCGCGACCGGAAGGACGAACACGACGAGCAAGCGCGGCCGCACCGCTGCTCTGCCGGGCGCCGTCGCGGTGGCCGCCGGGACCACCCTGGCCGAGCTGCCGGACGTGCCGGTGCTGCTGCTCGGCGGCGACCGGGACCTGGCCATGCCGTACGAAATGCTTTACCAGAAGGCCGAGTTGGCGCACGACCCGCAGATCTTGATCGTGCCCGGGGTGGCGCACTCGGTGCGGAACCGGGTGGCGAACCCGGCCGGACGGCAGGCGGTGTACGACCTCCTGCTGAAGTAGCGGGAGCCGTCGGCGGGCCGTTCCGCACGGGAGACGGAACGGCCTGCCGCCTCGCCGGGGACCTCAAGAACGAGTGGCCACTTGACTTTCCGGCAATGTCTCAGCTGGTGGCCGTCGGAGCGGGCGAAGCCGCGCCGGTGGGCGAGGCCTGGCATGGCAGGGTGACGATGACGCCGATGCCCTGGCCGGGCTTCGCCCTGCCCGCCGCAACGGTGTAATGGTCGGGTTTGCGGGGGCCGGGGCGGACTCGGTGGCCGAACCGGACTCGGCAAAGGTGATCTTGAAGCCCTCGCCCGCGAGCTCCTCCCGCAGTGCCGGGAGCACCTCGGGGCGCTGGTCGTCCGTGGCTTCGAACCGGGTCGCTGCGCTGGGCTGGTACGGCTCGCTCTGGTTGGCGATACCCGTGCCCTGCCCCGGGCGTCTGTGGTAGGCGACGAGCGTGGTCCACAGGTCCGCGTACGGGCCGTCAGTTCGTGTACGTGGTCTTGGACCTGTTCCGCCGGGGTGTGGTCCGCGGTGACGAGCCGGCCTTCTGGCAGCGGGATTCATGGCGGGCCTTGCCTGCTCAGAGCGCGGGCACCGCCCGTACCGGCGTCAGTCTGCCGCTGCCGGCTCGGTGTCGTCCGGCTGGCGGGACGGCGGTTACCGGCATCAGGGGTTGAGTGATGGTGTCTGTCGGTTCGTCGGGCCGGTCCCGTCGGGAACCGGGGAGTGCCGAGGTGGCGCGGTGAGTGACGTGTAGTGCTCGGTTCCGAGGATCCGGTACCTGACGTCCTCGGGCAGGCGGGCCAGGATTCCGGGGAGCGGGCGCTCTGCCTCGACTTGGCTGCGGTGGGCTGTGATCGCGGCCCATTTATGGTCCAGCCACTGGCGTACGTCGCATGTCATGTCGGCCCGGGTGTCCGGGACGCTCAGCACGGATTTGCCGACCCGGTTCAGGAGGGGCCCGAGGTCGGCGATCGCCGAGTGGGGGTGGGTGGCCAGGTGGACGGCGGCGGGCTGCCAGGGTTCCCCGGCGTCCGGGTAGAGGTGTTCGAGTCCGGAGGCGGCGATGGCCAGCAGGGTCGCCCGGTGGGTCTGCCGGTGGTCCGGGTGGCCGGTCAGTTGCCCGTAGGCGTCGTGGGTCAGCACGATGTCGGGCCGAACCGCTCGGATGTGCCGCACGATGTCCTCGACCACGCGGTCGACGGGAGCGTCGCACAGCCGCGGCCGGCCGGGAGCGGACTGCGGGACGCGGGCGTCGGCGTAGCCGAGCATCCTCGGTCCGCCGGCGCCCAGGATGTCCAGGGCCTCGGCGAGTTCGGCGGCGCGGTGGCTGTCCTCGGCCCAGGTAGCGGTGACGACGGCCGTCCGGGCCCCGGACGCGGCGTGCTGGGCGAGGGCGCCGCCGACGAGCAGCGATTCGTCGTCCGGGTGCGCGAGCACGGCGAGCAGGGACGGCAGGGGTGGCACGGCAGGCCCTCCTTGTTCGGCGGGGGCCGGGCGAGCGGCTGGTGACGGCTGCCCGGGGCGGAGGCGGGCGGCGAGGGCGGCCATGTCGGTGGTGAAGCGGCCTGCGAGGTCGACACCGGTCTCCTGGGCGATGACCATGAGCGAGAACAGGCAGTCGGACAGTTCGTGGCCGATCGCCCCGGCACTCGCGGCCACGTCGGCGCGGTGGCCCTGGTGGGCCATGACCAGCTTCGCGAGGTCGCCGACGTCGCCGGTGAAACCGAGGACGAAGTCCGATAGGCCCCAGGTGCGGCCCAGCTTGCGCCGGTTGATCTCGTCGTAGAGGTCGCGGACTTCGCCTGCGGCGGCGCACATCTCGTCCCAGGTGGGCATCGGCTGCTCCGTCTCGAGTGCGTGGTCGGGCGGGATGGGCGGCGGGTGTGGTCGTGTTCCGCTGGTAGGGGGTCGGGGCCGCGCATCGATGAGCAGGCGGAGCTCGCCCTCGCCAACCTGCGCACCGCGCTCGCCGGGGTCGGCCTCGGCTTCGAGCACGTGGTCCGGCTCGGCTCGTACGTCGTCGACCACGACCCGCAGAAGCTGGCCGTCCTCGGCAAGGCCCTGGCCGGGGCCTGGGGCGACCGGCTGCCCGCGCAGACGCTCAGCGGGGTCGCCTCGCTCGCCCTGCCGGGGATGCTCTTCGAGATCGATGCGGTCGCCGTCCGGCCGACGGCGGGGGCAGCGGGCTGACCCACCCACGCGCAGGGGTCCCACCGGCCGGTGGGACCCCTCGCCGTACCGCCGCCGTCCGAGCCGGCACGGACCGCCCACACGGCCCGGGCCGCCGCGCACAGCCGTCGTCCCACGGCGCCGGGGCCGTCGCCGAGGAACAGCACCCGCAGGAACGGGCCCTCGCCGGCGGCAGCCGCGTCGATGACGTATTCGACCAGGCCTCGTCCGTGGGGGGAGCGAGAGTCTGCGCCACTCGCCGGCGTCGCCGCGTGCGGTGCTGGCTTCGAGCCAGGGGCTCTCGATGACGGCGACGGCGACCGCTTCTCCCGCGGCGTCGCCCAGTCCTCCTCCTACTCCACCGGTTCCTCGGTGCGTCGCTCCCTCGTCCGACCAGCAGCAGTAGCTCGTGAAGCAGGCGGTCCGTGAGGGACCAGAAGGTGGGTTTTCGGTGGTGCCGGCCAGGGTGGCCGACGGACCGGTGCCCGTCCGTGTTCTCCTCTCGTCATATCTCGATCTGTCGTTTCCACCAGGGAAGGTCACCTGGTGCGAACGGGTCGTTGACTGTCCGGGCGAGGATGCGTTCGTCGAGAGGCCCGAGTTCTCTGCGCAGTTCTCGGCGGGCCCGGGTCCGCAGGGCCCGGACGGCCCGTTCCAGCAGGGTTCTGACGTGGTAGTACCCGCTCGGCAGGTCCGTATCGTCGTATCCGTACCACGGCGCCAGGTCGCGACGCGGGCGCCGGCCGGTTCGGGCCCAGCTCCCGAATGCGTGGGCGACAGTGCCAGGGTGTAGTCCGTAGACCTGCTCGAACCGGGCGATCTGGCGATTGGCGCCGGCCGAAAGCCCTCGGATGACAGGAGGCCGGCGGACGACTGCGGGTCGGTCGCGGGGGAAGCGCTGCGGCAGGTGGGACCTTATCTCGCCCGGTGACCTGCGAGGCATGAAGACTTTTTTCGGAGATCCAGTTCGTGAGATGACGCGTGGCGACGCTAACGGCATGTCGGTGGCAGGGTCAAGGGCGTGGTGGTGTTCCGTCCCCTCGGAGCTCCCGTGTGGCCGGTGTTCGTCGTCACCCGGTGCCGGGTCCGCCGCCGGGCGGCCTGGTTCACCCTGCAGGCCATCGACACCGGTGCTGCGCGGTGTTCAGACGGGCCTGCTGGTGTGCGAGTGCTGGCGGGACAGGCGGCCGGACACCGTCCGGTCGGCCTCGGCTGGCCGGTCATCCATCACCGCGCAGCCGCGGAACGAAGTCCGTCCGGCTAGACGGGGGCTGGGTACTCCTCGACTCACCGTTGTGACGGCGCGTAGCGTGGCAGACCATGAGATCGTTGATCCGCCGCGCGTGGTTCCTCCCGTTGACCGGTGTCCTGGCGGCACTGCTGGCGCTGGTTCTCAGCACGGTCGCGGCACTGTCGCAATGGCGGACGGCGAGCCGCATCGACGCCGCACCGCTACGGGTGGACGCGACCATCACCGCTGCTGTGGCCATGAAGGGCGGAACGAGGTACACGCTCACCTACCGGGTTGCCGACCGCGACTACAGCACCGACTCCCTCACGCTGCACGGCGTCAGGTCGTCGGGCATCGGTGCGACGGTCCCGCTGGAGGTCGCAGCCGACGACCCCGAGGCCTCACGCGTCACCGGCAGCCATTACCCCGACGACGCCCTCCAGCCCACGATGATCCTCGTGGCCACCGCCGCCGTTGCCGGCCTCGCCATCTCCCTGCGCTTCCTCCACACGGCCACCAGACGCAACCGCCCGAGCCCCTGAACCAACCCCGTTCTGGCTGTTCCGCGGTTGCTGCGTGGCCTGTCCCGGCTGTCTTTGTCCCTTGGGGCGGGGGGCTTGCTGGTCTGGTCTGCCATCGGTGACGGCCCTGGCTGCCGTGGGCCGGCCCGGTGGGGACGAGGGACAGTCGTGCGCGGGTGGATGGCCTCATGATCACCTGTCCCCGGGGTCGCCGGTACCGGTGGGCATCACGCCCCGTCAGCGCCGCCGGACCGGAAATTCTTCGGCGTGCTCTCATCCGGGTGACCCTTGGAAGCTATCCACTACAGGAGGATTTCCCGTTTCGCGCCATCGGGGCTGCCCGGTGCCGCGTGGCCTGCCCGGCTGCGCCCCGTCCGACCGGGCCTTGTTCCCGCAGCCCATCCATGGTTCCCGGCCGTGCCCCATGCCCTGTTCTGCTGCGCCTCGGTGGTGATGTCGTCTCAGTCGCTGCTCTCTTTGGCGTCGGTGTCGCTTGTGGTCTGTTGTCCGGGTCCTGTTGTCGGCTGCCCGCCGCTGCCTCGCTTCGCCGTCTGTCGTCGGGGTCGCGTCCTCGCCGCCTCGTTTCCTCGCGGGCCGGGTTGATGGTCCGTTGTCGGGTTGTCGGTCCGTCTGGCGGCTGGTCTGGCTGGTGTGGTCAGGGGTTTGGGGAAGCGGGGTCCCGTCGGGGTGGTGGGCTGGGGCGGCCTTGGGGTGCGGTGTCGGTGAGGTGGCGGTGGGCGGTGTGGAGGTGTTCGGCGGCCTGGCGAAGGTGGTGGCAGGCCATGGAGGGAGAGGCCGCGTTGTAGGGGCGGAGCCAGCGTTCGGCGGCGTGGACGCGGGCGAGTGCGGCGGTCAGGGCGTGGTGGGCCGGCCGCATCGAGGGGATGTCGGCGACTTCGTGCACGGTCCGGGCGAGGAGGACGGCGAGGTCTTCGGTGTCGGGCCATGCTCCGTCGGTGAAGTCGTGGCCCCACAAGGAGAGTCGGGCGGCGCATATCCCGACCCAGGTCTCCAGCCGGTCCTCCCAGGAGGGGGGCCTGGCGGGCGGGGACGGGGGCGGGTTCGGGATGATCGGCACCCGAACATGATCCGCCCACGGGCCACGGTCGCGTGGCCGTTTCACGGAAACCTGTTGACGACCTGTTGCACAACCCCGCCCGGCGGCTGCCCGCCCGGGCTGTGGGACGGTCGGGGACTGTTTCCCGGGTGTAGGGGGGCAGGGACGGCCAGGGGGTGCTTCCCGGCGGCCGCCCGTCCGGGCCACAGAACGGTCGGTGTCAGGTGTTCTGTCCCGTGAGGTCGTGGATGCGGCTTACGGGTGGCGCAGTGCCTCTGCGCAGGTGCACCCGTCCTGAATCCGTACGGGGTTCTCCGGCACTCGCCGTGAACTGCCAGGACACGCAAGGGCATCCGGGGAGCCGCTGCGTAGGATCTCCTGTCGGCTCGACCGCCCCTGCGGACGCGCCGCACCCGTGCCGCACCGCAATGCACTGCAACCGCGTCGAGGGATCGGCTAGGGACAGTGCGACGACGAGGCCTGGAACCAGGCCGTAGCGGAGACGCTGTATGGAGACGCTGTGACTTCTGGGAGTCCGCAACAACACAGCCTGACGCAGGTACCCGAGTCCCTTCGGGCCTTCGGCCGCTGGCAGCACGAGGGCGAGGCGGGCCGCCGGTGGCTGACGGCCCTGCCGGACACCGTCGCCCAATGGTGCGAGCGCTGGGACCTGACGGCCGACGGGCCGCCCATGCACGGCTACAACAGCCTCGTCGTGCCGGTCGGCCGGGTCGGCGAGCCGCTGGCACTGAAAGTGACGTGGCCCGACCGGCAGATGCAGGAACAGGTACTCGCGCTGCGCCTGTGGGACGGCCGCGGCGCGGTCCGCCTGCTCGACGCCGACACCGCGGCGGGCGTCATGCTGCTGCAACGCCTCGACCACACCCGCCCGCTCCGGGACGTACCACTGACACAGGCGGTCCCCGTGATCGGGACACTGCTGCGGCGGCTGGCCATCGAGCCACCCCACGGCCTGCGCACGACCGCAGACATCGCCGCGGGCCACCGGCGGGAACTCCCCGCCCAGTGGGAAGAACTCGGCCGCCCGATACCCCGACACACACTCGACCGCGCACTGGACCTGGCCGAGGAACTGTCCCACGACGACTACACCGTCCTGGTCAACAACGACCTCCACTACGACCAGGTCCTGCGCACCCTCGACGGGCACTGGTCCGTCGTCGACCCGCTGATCGTGCGCGGCGTCCTCGAATACCAGGTCGCACCCCTGCTGTGGAGCCGGTTCGACGAACTCGGCTCCTCCCGCGTCCAGTGGGGCATCGACGCCCTGGCCGACGCCGCGGACCTCGACCCCGACCGCGCCCGCAAATGGGCACTGCTGCGAGCCGCCGAGTACTGGATGTGGGGCCTGCGCGCCGGCTTCACCGAGGACCCGGCGCGCTGCGCCCAGATCGTGGAGGTGCTCATCTGACCCCCGCCCCCGCCTCGCCGCGCGGAACGGTAACGGTCAGCGTCAGTCGAGACCGGGCGCCGTGAACCGGCAAGCCTGGCGGACGGGTCCGCGGGAGCCCGGGTGCGGTGGTTTGCGCAGGCGGATCGGGGTGAGAAGAGGACCGGGCGGCCGCCCGCGCCCTGCCTCCGCCCCGCCCGTGCCCCGGCCCGTCCCGACTGCTGTGAGGCGGTGGCGAGCCGGTGGACTGGCATGGCGGCCGGCACGGCGGCCCCTTCGGCTGCCCGGACGCACTGATTCGGTTCAGCGCCGGATTCCACGAGTGCGGGTTGATCATCCGTGACGATGGCGCATCGGGCATCGTGGTCGGCTTCTGCCCTTGGTGCGGGCAGGGCCTTCCCGAGCCGCGGCGGGATCGCCGGTTAGGCGAACTGGAGCGTCGCGGGATCGACCCGTGGGAGGAGGAGGCTCCTGCCGGGTTCCAGGACGGGGGCTGGCTCGCTTCGCTTCGCTACGCCAGGCTGGACGACGGCCGTTGATCCACTTCTGAAACAGGCCTGGCTGTTGCCGGCGAGCAGGTTCTCGACGCCTTGCTCCGGCCGCGACGGGGTTCGTCGGTGACGGCGAGCATGCCGGCCGCGAACATGCCGACGGCGAACATGCCGGCCGTGACGGGGCCGCCTTCGCGTGACGGGGCCGCCTTCGCGTGACGGGGCCGCCTTCGCGTGACGATTCCGCCTTGGCGCGGGAGCCGCGTACGTCGTCGCCGCAGGCCCGTTCAACCGTCCTAGCTGTGTTCGGGTTCGTCGTGGATGGTCAGTGCTCCGGCGAGGTCGAGGTCGGCGACGGTGCCGTGTGCTCCGGCGCGGACGAGCAGCACTGCGCCGAGCGCGGTGCTCCAGAACGTCCTGGCCTCCACGTCGAGCGGTCGGCGGACCTTCCAGCCGCGACGGTCGATGAGCTGGCTCACGAAGCGCTCGGACTGCCGGAACAGCAGCTGGAGGTGCCGGTCGACGACGGGGGCGAGTTCGGGTTTGGAGATCCCGGCGGCGAGTGCCCGTGCGACCGGTGGGAGCGAGGGCATGGCCAGTACGGCGCGGGCGATGTTGCGCCGAAATGCCGCCGCATCGGGGGCCTGGCGGCCGATGCGCTCGATCCGTCGGGCGTCGTGCAGCAGGCCGAGAAAGGCGGCGTGCACGAGCAGGGAGTCCTTGGAGCCGAAGTGGTAGGTGACCTGGTTGGGGAAGGCGCCTGCCGCGTTCGCGATCTCCGCGACGCTCACCTCGGCGCCGGGCCGCTCCTTGCAGAGCCGTGCAGTCGCCTCGATCAGCTGGCGTCTGGTCGCGCGACCGCGGTCACGCGACCGGGCCGGTGTTGGTCGGGCTTCGGTTCGCTTCTTCTCCACACCCGAATTGTATGTGATACAACTAGGCCCGTTCGCTTGTATCGCATACAAGAAAGGTTGAGTGGCATGCACAGGACCGAAGTCGTCGTCACCGGGCTCGGCGCGATCACACCACTGGGCGCAGACGTGGAGTCCACCTGGCAAGCCCTGCTCGCGGGGCGGTCGGGCATCCGCGGCGGCGCCCTGCGCGGCCACGAGGACGCCGGCCTTCCCGACACCGCCGCAGGCACGATGGCGATCGACCCCGCCCAGTCGCTGCCGCCGGCGCAGGCCAGGCGGCTCGACCGCTCACAGCAGGCGGCCTTCACCGCAGCGGCGGAAGCCTGGGCCGACGCCGGCGCCCCGCAGGTGGACCCGCACCGGCTCGCGTCAGCGATCGGCACGGGCATCGGGGGCGTACGGACACTGCTGAAGGAAGACGACGTACTGGAGACGGCCGGGACACGGCGCGTCTCGCCACGCACGGTACCGATGCTCATGCCCAACGCGGCAGCGGCGCTGATCAGCATCGAATACGGCGCACGGGCCGGGGCCTACACCCCTGTCTCGGCATGCTCCTCCGGCGCCGAGGCGATCGCCCTGGGGGCCAGGCTCATCCGTGCCGGCGAGGCGGACGTGGTCATCGCGGGCGGGACCGAGGCCGCGATCACCCCGATCACCGTCGCCGGCTTCGCCCAGGCGCAAGCACTGTCGCGGTACACCGCCGAACCCGCCTCAGCGTCCCGCCCCTTCGCCGGGGACCGCAGCGGATTCGTCCTCAGCGAAGGCGCCGCCGTCCTGGTACTCGAAAGCGCCGAGCATGCCGGCCGCCGGCGCGCACACGTCCACGCGGTGCTCGCGGGAGCCGGCATCGCCGCCGACGCCCACCACATCACGGCGCCCGCTCCCGACGGCTCCGGCCAGGTCGCCGCCATGCGCAAGGCCCTCGCCCAAGCCGGTTTGACTCCCGAGCAGATCAGCCACATCAACGCCCACGCCACCGGAACCCCGGCCGGCGACACCGCGGAGGCGCACGCGATCAGACAGGTCTTCGGTCGCGCCACCGTCACTGCCCCCAAAGCGGCACTCGGCCACCTCTTCGGCGCGGCCGGCGCAATAGAGGCGCTCATCGCCGTCCTCAGCGTGGAACACGGCGTCATCCCGCCGACCCGCAACCTCACCGCAGCCGGCATCGCACCCGACATCGATCTCGATGTCGCCACAGCGCGACGAGACGCCCCCCAGAAGGCCGTGCTCAGCAACTCATTCGGCTTCGGCGGACAGAACGTCTCACTCATCGTCACCCGCGCACAACACCACACCTCCCGCAGCGCCCCGACGGCACCGTGACCCACGTAAAACGCGCCACTGTCCCCAGAAGGCCGCCACCGGTGGATCGAACATGGCAAGACCCGTCCGATCACGCACGTCACCGCGGAAGTGGGGACTTTCCGAGCAACGGCGCCGAGGCGGGCGAACCGGCACCCGCCGCACAGCGAACCCGGGTTGACCGATCGAAGCTCGACGCCACACCCTCAGCCGGGCGCGACACCGGCCGACGCGGTCACACACGTTGAGGAGATGCGCCGCGCCCGCACGTGGCCGGCCACCCGCAACGCCCACGAGCCCGCCGCCGACGGACACCGTGACCGCCGGGCCGCCCGTGCCTCGCGGGGCCCGTTGCGCCCGTTCGTCGTCGTCGAGGCCGGCCAGGAGGGTGCGGGCTTTCGGCACGCAGGGGCGGGCAGGTCCCTGTCGAAGCGGCGCTGGAGGTATCCGGCCTGGCGGCAGGCCGCGCTGCCGTGCACGGCCGGAGGGCCGGTCGCCGCCGTGGCCCGGCGCCGCCGGCCTGCCATCCACCACTGCCCCGGCCTGCTCGGCCGGGCGCCGCGTGGCCGACGTGCCGGGGCGGGTCCGACCAGCCGGTGGTCGTGGTGGTCGCGGGCGCCTGCCCGGCGCGCCGGGGAACTCGGTGTCGGAGGGGTGTCGGCGGGGTGCCGGGGGCGCTGATCGGGGTGTTACGGGTAGACCGCGGCGAGCAGGCCGCGGACGAAGCGGTCCAGGTTGTCGAGGCCGGCGGCGGCCAGGGTGTCGGGGCCGGCGCCGAGCAGGTGTGGGATGGCGCCGTGCAGGGCGAGGGTGACGGCGGCGGATCGTTGCGGGGTGACGGGCAGGCCGGCCGCGCGCTGGGCGTGTTCGAAGGCGGTGAAGTCGGCGGCGGAGATCGGGTCCAGGATCGCTGACAGCCAGGTGCGGCGGGTGGCCTCGGTCTGGAGTTCGAGGTAGGCGAGCATTCTGGGGCGGCCCGGTCCGGCGACGTTCTCCAGCAGGCCTGCGAGCATGGCCACCAGGCCCTCGCGGTCGCTGGGCCCTGGACCGGAGGCCGCGATGTGTTCGGCGACCATGCGGTACTGCTCGGCGCACCGTTCGGCGACCGCGCCCAGCAGGGCGTCCCGCGTGGGGAAGTAGTTCTTGGTGGTGCCCGACGGCACCCCGGCGGCCGTGTCGACGGCCCGGTGTGTCAGCCCGCGCCCGCCCGCCTCGGCCAGCACATCGATGGCTGTATCACGCAGCAGGTCCCGTCGATCATGATTCACCGTCAATTTTCCTTTCCTGGCCGCGACTTGACTATATCACCACGGACGGGGTACCACACCTGTGGTGGACTTCCCGGAGGGAAGCCGCACGGCGGATCAAGGTCGGTGACGACCGCAGAAAACGCCCGCCGCGACGTGAGACGCAAGGAGTAAGGGGAAAAAGCGATGGCCAAGTTCCGCGGACACTGTGGTGAGTGCGGATTCAAGACCGAATGGACCACCGAGGCCACGACGGAGCAGGACCTGCTCGATCACTACGCCAGGCTGCACCCGCACGTCGAGCCAGGCTGCACCCGCACCTCGAGCCGGGCGGTGCCTCGCAGATCGCGCCCGGCAACCCGGACGGGCTGGGGTGCCTCGGCTGGATCGCCATCGTGATCGTCGCATTCTTCGTCCTCGCCATGTGCTCGCGCAGCGGCGGCTGAGCATCGGCGCGCTGCGCTCTCCGGACCGGGCGGCCGGATCGTCCGCCTGTCCATCGGGCGGGACGGGGATCGGCCGCTGGCGGACAAGCCGAACCACCTCAACCGACACGTCCGTACGTCTGGAGAGCGCACACTGAAGCGGCCGGCGCCCCGGGACCTCACAGCCGGGGTGCCGGCCTCCGTCATCTCAGGCGCTGCCGGCATCCCGAATTCCGAGCTCCGCGCGTCGTACAGGACGGCACCGATGCCGAGCGCGAGCGGGCCGCCGCCGAAGTCGCGGCCGCCGAGGAGAAGCGGCACGGCTCATAACCCCGTCTCACCCCGGCGTAGGCCGCTGACCTGCGCTGGGGGGTTTCGCCCGGGGCGTTGGTGAGTTCCGGGCACCGGCCGGTGAGTTCCGGCTGTTGGCGCAGGTCAGCGGCCGGTGAGTACGTCCGTAGATGGGCCGTCCGGGCGGTGGCCAGGTTCAGCTGGAGTTGCTGGCCGGGCACGGGCCGTTCGGGCCGGTGTGGTGGCGCTACGGCCGCCCCGGTCGGCACTACCTCACCGAGGCGCTCGACAACCCGGACAACCGCGCCGCCTACGACCGGCGCCAGGCCGCCCCGGACGGTGGTGAGCAGCTCGGCGGTGGCCGGGTTCTCCTCGGCGGCCGGTCGCGGGTCTGCCGCCGCGCCGCGCATCCCGGCGGCCCCCTTGCCGACCGGGACCGCTGGCAGCCGCGGGAGGGAGCGCCGGTGCCGTCGCCGTGCCCGTCTTCTCGGGACCGCCGCGCACAGTACCGGCCGCCAACGGCACTGCGGACCGGCAGGTCAGGACTGGCGTTGGCGCCTGCTCTGGCCAGGTCCGGCAGGCGGTCCGACCAGGCATTTATGTCAGATTGACGATAATGGATCTGGCGGGCTAGCGTGCCGGGCATGCGAGTGATCCTGACGCGCGACAGCGTGCACCCGGGAGACGACCCACCACACCACTGGGACTTCACCGTCGACCCAGCGACCACCCTGGGCGACCTCATTGACCAGGCAGCCAACTACCCATACCGGGTGGACGGCTCCAACTGGTCGATAGCCCTCACAGGCACCCCCGCGGGCGAGGCCCCGATCGCCACGGTGTCCATGCACTGGGCGAAGCCACGCTTCACGAACGAGGCGGACCGGCAGCTGCGCCTGGACTCGGTTGGCACTACTCCGGGCGAGCTCAGGCTGTACTTCCGGTGGCACCCCGGAACCATCCCCGAAGCGGAGAGGTCCTACTCCGGCCCGGTCTCGCTGTTCCCGTTCTCACTCGTGGACCGGCTGGCCGAAGCGACCCTGGAGTTCTGCCGGCGGTGGCGCAGACTGCCCGGAAAGGGCTGACAGGTACGGACACCGGAAGCAGCAACGCCGCCGCCCGGCTGACCGGCCGGACGTCGACGCCGCGGACCGCGCCCTTGCCCACGGCGACCTCAAAGGTTCCCTCGCCCAGCTGAAGCGCGAGGTCCAGGCCACCGACGGCGACCTGACATCCCTACGCCTGACAGGCTCTCCCGGCGAGCTGCACACGAGAACGGACCTGGCCTGGCGGACCGTCAGCATGGCGGCTGCCTTGTACGCACAGCGCTCCCAGCCACCGCACTGAGCCGGGCGGCAGCGGGCAGGGACCGAGTTCCGCCAAGGCCGCCCGGGCCTCCGCTACGCCGCACCAGCCGCGACCGGCTCGTCGTCGATGTGCTGAAGCCGGCCGCGGGCAGCGACCCGGTCCTCGCCGGACAGCTCGGCCCAGTACCCGTCGGCCCAGACGGCGTGGGCAGCCTGTTGCTCGGCCTCCTCCAGACGGGCGGACTCGGCCAGGTGCTCCTCACCCAGCCCCTGCCGGGCGGCCTCCACATCGCCTCGGCCTTCATCGCGTAGCGGGCGAGCAGGTGACATAGGACGAGAAGCCGCTCCTCGTCCGGTCGGACCTGCGCCAACACCGGTTGCGACCAGTCGCATCCGATGCTGCAGGCCGAAGATATCCGGCAGGTCGGCACCGCGCTCGTCCAGCTCGGACAGCGCGCGCAGGTAGACGCCGGTGAGCGGGTTGCCCGCCGGGACACGGCCGCGGCGCGGACGGCGGCGGGACGGCGGTCTTCTTTCGATGGAGCCATTGGAGTTGAATGTCGGTCAGTTCTGCAAGGAGCACCACCGAGGGATAGAGGGTAGCCGGGAATGCTGTCGGAGACGTTGAGCGCACTGGCTGCGGCCGGGGGCACCGGGATCGTCCAGGCCGCCGGAACGGACGTGTGGACGGCCACCCGGGAACGGATCGCCCGCCTGCTAGGCCGCGGGCGGACCGAGGACGAACGCCTCGCCCAGGCACGCCTCGACCGGACCAGTCAGGAACTGGAAGCCGCAGCCCCGCAGGAACGGGCAGCCCTCGCACAGCGACAGGAACACACCTGGCAGACCCGGCTGGCCGACTTCCTGGAAGGACTGGAACCGGCCGAACAGGACCAGGCCGCCGAGCAACTGCGCGCCCTGCTGGTCCCCGCCCCCGCCGACCCCGCTCCCCAGGTCCACGCCGACAACAGTGGAGTCACCGCCGGCCGGGACATCGACAACCAGGGCGGCGCGATCGGCCGGGACTTCAGCGGCTCGGTCACCATCGGCGCACCCGACCGCCCTACCCCGCCGGGAACGGACCCGCGCTGACCGTCCCCGGAGCCGAGCACGGCCCCGCCGGTCCGCGAACCGGCGTGCGCAGCCAGCACGACCTCGTCAACTCCGGCGGCGTGGTGGCCGGGAGCGTCCGCGGCGACATCCACCTCCACAGTCCCACCACCCCACCGGCCCTCACCTGGCCGATGCAGATCGGCACCGTCCCCACGGTCGCGGACTGCTACCACCACCGCCCCTGCGTCGACCGCGCCCTGCACACGGGCACCGCCACGGTACTGAGCGGACCGCAAGGCACCGGCAAGACCCAGGCCGCCGCCCACCGCGCCCAGTCCGCCCTGCGGGAAGGCACCGTGGACCTGCTCCTGTGGACCGACGCATCGAGCCGGACCGCCGTACGGGACAGTTACGCCCGGGCGGCCGCTCACCTCGGGCTGGCCCAAGGACCCGACGCCGCAACAGCCTTCCTCGCGTGGCTGCACACCACGAACCGCCGGTGGCTGCTGATCCTCGACGCGTTGGCCGACCGCAGAGACATCCATGACCTGTGGCCGGACCCGGCCCCCAGCAGCGAACTCGTGGTGACCACCCGCAGCACGGACCGGCAACTGCGCACCCGACGGCGCGCGACGCTCCCCGTGCGCCACTTCACCACGCGGGAGTCCGTCGGCTACCTGGCCGACCGCCTCGCCGTCCACGACCTCGGCGCCCCGGAGTCCGAACTGACCGCAGCCGCCGACGCGGCAGGCGGCCGACCGGGCGAGCTGTGCGCCGCCGCCGACCAACTGATCGAGGCCGGCTCCGGCCCGCCACCACACCCGCACGGCCTGCACCGCGGATCCGTACAGCTGCGCCGGCACGTGCCCTGCCCGCTGTGCGCCCCACCGGCCCCGGCCACCGGCATCGCCCTACGTCACGCCCCGGAGGACGAGGTCTGGGCCCGGTGGATCGAGGCCGTCCTGACCGCGGCAGGACTCGGCCCACTTCGCGAGGAAGCCGACGCGGACCGCACGATCGTGCTGCTGTCCACCGCCTACCTACGCTCGCCGCGCTGTGCCGACCCCGTCGAGCACGCCCTGGTGACGGCACGTATCGACGCCGCGTCGCCGCCGGCCTCCCACCCCTCGGGCCCGACCGTCGAGCTGACCGGCCACCGCCCCGAACAGGCCGCCGCCGCCCTGTTCGCCGCACTCGGCGGCGCACCGCGACCACCCGACCTCACCGGCCTGCGTTACCCCGGTACAGGCCCGGCCCACTTCAAGGCCCCGCCCCGCCACCTGTCGTTCACCGGCCGCAGCACGGTCCTGGAACACCTACACCGGCAGCTCGGCGGCGCAATGGCGGCCGTCCTGCCCAGCTCCCAGACCCTCTACGGCCTCGGCGGGATCGGCAAGACACAGATCGCGTTGGAGTACGCGCACCGGTTCGCAGCCGAGTACGACCTGGTCTGGTGGATCGACGCCGAACAGCCCGAGCTGATCGGCCCCACGCTCGCCGACCTGGCACGCGAACTCGGCCTGCCGGTCGGCGACTCGGTCGCCGAGGCCGCCAACTCCGCCCTGACCGCCCTGCGGCGGGGCACCCCGGCCGCCCGCTGGCTGCTGATCTTCGACAACGCCGACGACCCCGCCGAGATCCTCCCGTTCCTACCGGGAGGCTCGGGCCACATCCTGGTCACCTCCCGCAACCCGGAGTGGAACCGGGTGGCCGAGGCCCTCGCCGTGGACGTCTTCACCCGCCGCGAGAGCATCGAGCACCTGCGCCGCCGCGTCGCAGGCCTGACCGAACCGAACGCCGACGCGGTGGCCCACGAACTCGGCGACCTCCCCCTGGCGATCGAGGTGGCCGCCGCCTGGCTGGACGCCACCGGCATGCCCGTCGACTCCTACCTGGCCCAACTACGCAGAGCGGCCGCCCAGGTACTCTCAATGGGCCGACCAGTGGACTACCCCGCCACGGTGGCAGCCGCCTGGAACGTCTCGATCACCCGGCTGCGCACCGAGGCCCCCGCGGCCGCCCGCCTGCTGCAGCTGTGCGCGTTCTTCGCCCCCGAGCCCATCTCCACCCGGCTCGTCTACGACAACGAGCAGATACTCCACGCGCTCTACGGAGAGCGGGCCGACGGACCAGCCACCCAGATCAACCTCGGCGCAGCTATCAAGAAGATCGGACGCTACTCCCTCGCCCGGGTCGACAGCACCGGCATCCAACTGCACCGGCTCGTCCAGGCGGTCATCCGCAGCACAATGACCGCAGAGGAGCAGCGCGGGGCCGCCCACGACGTCCACCTCATCCTGGCCGCCGCACGCCCCGCCGACCACGACATCGACAATCCGGCCAGCTGGCCCGCGCTGGAGGAGATCTGGCCGCACCTGACCGCCTGCGCCACCCACCAATGCGACGCCCCACAGCCCCGGCAACTGCTCATCGACCGCGTCCGCTACCTGTGGAAGCGCGCTGAACTGCACAGCGCCGACCGCCTGAGCGAAACCCTCATCCCGGTATGGACCGACAAACTCGGCCCGGACGACCCACAGAACCTGCGGCTGCGCTTCCACCACGCCAACATCCGTCGCTCACTGGGACGTTACACCGAAGCGCTGACGCTGGACGAAGACGTCCTGGAACGCCAGCGGACCACCCTCGGCGAACACCACCCGGACGCCCTGATGACCGCCGGGTCACTGGCCGCCGACCTACGGGGCCTGGGCCGCTTCCAACCCGCGCTCGCGCTCGACCTCGACACCTACGCCCGCCTCACCACACTCTTCGGCGCCGACAACCCGCGCACCCTGGCCATGGCCAACAACCTGGCGATCGACTACCGGCTGGTCGGGGACAGCCAGGCCGCCCGCGACCTGGACCAGGAGACCCTGCAACGACGAGAGGCCGTGCTGGGCCTGCGACACCCGGCCACCCTCTCGACGAAGTACTGCCTCGCCCGCGACCTGCGCGACCTCGGCTACTTTCCGGCCTCGATCGCCCTGCTGAGCGAGGTCGCCGTCGGCTTCGCCGCAGTCCTCGACCCCGACCTGCCGGAGCGGCTGCGCAACGACACCTCGCTGGCCGTCTCGCTGCGCCGGGCAGGCCGGCTAGAGGAGGCCCGTACGAAGAACGCCACCGCCTACGAGCGCTACCGGGAACGCTACGGCGGGGACACACCGGACGCTCTGATCTGCGCGGCCAACCTGGCCGCAGACCACAGCGCCGCCAGCGACCACGGCCTCGCCCGAGACCTGACCATCCAGATCCACGCCACGTACGAGCGACTGCTCGGCGCAGACCACCCGTTCACCCTCGCCTGCGCCGCCAACCTCGCCCTCTACCTGAGGACCAGCGGTGACGCCGAGGCTGCCATCGTGCGCGGCGAGGCGGCGGCGGAGGCGCTGGGCCGATCCGTGGGCCCGACGCATCCGTTCACCCTCAAGACGGTGATCAACCTCGCCAACGCCTACACCGACACCGGCCGCCCTGGCACGGCGCTGCCCCTCCTGCAACAGGCCCTGGCCGACCTGGGTGCCCGCTACGGCACGCAGCACCCGGACGCACTGGCCTGTGCCGCCAACCTCGCCCGCACCCTACGCGTCCTTGGCCGACCGGTCGAGGCCGCCGAACACCACGCCCACGCCCTCGACGGCCTCACCCGCCGTTTGGGCGTCGACCATCCCGACACCCGGGCGGCCCGCGACGGGTGCGCGATCGACCTCGACCTCGAACTCCAGTCGGTCTGAGTCCCGGGGGACCCGGGAAGGGGGGGCAGGAAGCCAAAAGGGGGGTGCGGCCGT
>NZ_JBHVWW010000021.1:0-3375 GCF_042882025.1 Kitasatospora sp. NPDC058243 | reverse complement strand
CTCTTCCTGCACCTTTCGCCCCTATAGGGGGCTCCCCGCCTCCCTCCCACCCCTATCTTCGGTTGCTCTCCCCCACGCCCCGTTGGCCTTGGCCCCCCGGGACTCAGACCGGGGCGTATGCCCGGCTTGCACTCGTGTCCCGTCCTGCGGCCCACCCGGCCCGCTGCGCGCCCGCACCCACCTGTGAAGTTCGGCCGTGGTGTCAGCAGCGGCGCGAAGCCGTACCGTCCGGTGTCGCGTTCGCCGTATCTCCTTTGCGTTTCTGATCTTGTTACTCGGGTGCCGATGGGATGGGCCTGCGCTGCCCGCCGCGTCCCCGTGGCCGGGGCCCCGGGTGGAGAGTCGGCAACCGGTGATCGGTCGGCCGTACAGCCGCCCGATCACCGGGCCCGGCCGGGTCAGCGCCAGTCGAGCCCGAGCGCGGCGAGCTGGTCGAGCTGCTCGCCGGTCAGCTTCGCCCGGCGGCTCTTGGTGTTGGAGATCCACACCCCGAGCTTCACCTCCACCGTGCCGCCGTCGCCGCCCGGGATCTCCTCCACGTGCTGGCGCGGCACGGTCACCGACCCGGCCCGCTCCCGGTACACAGCGAGCGCGACCACGCCCCGGTCGAACGCGCTCGGCTTCCCGGCGCCGGCCTTCTTCTTCGGCGCCGCTTCCCCGGCCGGGGCCGCCAGCGGCTCGACGCCGAGCGCGGCCAGGCGCCCCTGCTGCCCGTCCATCAGCCCGTGCCAGACGATGTGCTGACGCTGCCGCTCCAACCACCGACCGACATCGAGCCCGTGCACCGTCACCCCCGGCAGCAGATCGGACAACTGCGCCCCACCTTCGACGCAGTCGGCGACAGCGGCGTAGTGGCGCTGCCAGTCCAGCGGCCACCCGGGGTTCCAGTCCGGGTCGATCCCGGCCAGGGCTTCCACCCGGTCCGGCCGCTCAGCCAGCACACCGGGCCGGCGCTGGTTGGACAACCACTGCCCCACCGGCTTGTCCAACGCGGTGGCCGTACGGGGAGCGGCGAGGGTGCCGTGATGCTCGAAGTAGACCCGGCACGCGGCCAAGTTCTCCTCCCACGCCGCGTCCAGTGGGTCCCACACCATGCCCAGGGCTTCGAGGCGCTCGACCCGCTTGCCCTCCATCAACCCGGCCGCGTACGCCTTGCGCTGCTCACTCACCCAGTGCCCCAACGGGTACGCCTTCGCGTACTCCAACCCCTCCCTCGCGGCCTCGCGGTGATCGAACGGCACCCGCAGATGCCCCTCCCGCTTCGCATACCTCTCCGCCGCGGACCACCCGCGCGCCCAGTCCTGCCGCTCCGTGTCGATCACATTGAACGACACCCACCGCGCAACCATCACCGGATCCCTGGGAGCCGAGAAACGCAGCAGCATCCGGCTTTCCTGCTCACCCTCCTGCGGCTCCGAACCGATATCCATGGACGGCTCAACCACATTCGTCTGCTCGACCTGAGGAATCGCCAGCAATTCCACGGCCTCCTCATCATGAGCCCGAAGCGCCTGAAGCACACTCACCAAAGGCCGGTAACTCCCAGAGGTGAACATGTCCTGCGGTGCCTCGCCCTCCTCAAGGAACACCGGCACGATCAACGACGCCAGCTTCCCCTCACCGGGCTTCTGCCGCAGCGCCCGCCCGACCGCCTGCACGATGTCGTGCGGCGCCCCCTTCGGATCCAACAGCGCCACCGAGTCCACCGCCCTGATGTCCACGCCCTCACCCAGCACCCGACACTGCGCCAGCACCGCCCGCCGCGCGCTGCGCCCGAACTCCGCCAGCACCCGCTGGCGTCGCTCGCCGGCGTGCTCGCCCTTAAGCCAGTCCGCCCAGACCCGCTCCGGGTAGAACTCGGGGTCACCAGCGTGCAGCTTCGCCGCCACGGCCGACAGGCCCTCCGCGAACGCCTGCGCCTCGATGGTCCGGTGGTGGAAGGTGATCATCGTCTGCAACCCGTGCTGCGCCATGGTGTGGAGCATGGCGGCCTGGAGCGCGCCGAGCCGCTGGCCCCGGATCTCCTCGCTGCGTTTCTCGGGGCTCATCAGGCGCTCGGGGGTGACGACCGGGTCGGTGAGCTCGGCCACGATGATCTGGTACCGGGCGAGAAGCCCCCGCTTCACCGCCTCGGACAGCGGCAGCTTCCACGCCACCGGCCCGAAGATCGCCTCGTCGTCCATGGACGCGGCCATCTCCTGCGGCAACCGCTCAAGCCGCTCCCCCTCCCGCAGCTCCCACGACGGCGCCGGCCTCTCCTGCCAGATACGCGGGGTCGCCGTCGCGTACAGGCGCCGGGCCGCCGGGATCACGTCCTGGTGGTGGATATCCGCCCACGCCTTCCCCAGACTCCCCGACGTGCGGTGCGCCTCGTCGACCACGGCTAGGTCCAGCGGGTCCAGGCTCTTGCCGTAGGCGCCCTCGAAGGCCTCCGCGAGCACCCCCAGCGAGCTGTAGGTCGCGAAGATGGTCACCGGCCCCGAGCCGTGCCACATCGCCAGCCGGATCGGGTTCGTCGTGCACCGCACGTCCATCGACCACAGCTCGACGTCGTCCTCCATCGAGCACACCGCGACCGCCGGCCCCGTGTGCCCCACTTCCCGCCACGACTTGATGGTCTGCCCCAGCAACGCCAGCGTCGGCACCAGGACGAGCACCCGGCCACGCGGCACCATCCGCCGCGCGGCCGCCGCGCAGATGTACGTCTTCCCGGTCCCGCAGGCCGCGTGAACCTGTGCCCGCAGCCCGTCCGCCGGAACCGCCCCGCCCGGCGGGATGTCCAGCGCGCGAATGATCGCGTCGACCGCCTCGACCTGGTGGTCCCGCAACTCGATGGGCATGTCCCCGATCCTTCCATGGAATGCTGGAGGGGATTTCCTTGACCGCACGAAGCCCGCAAGAGAGTCGAACACGGGGGTGCGTCTGCAACACTGACTCTACACAGTGCATTGCTTTGATGCATCAGGCTTGCTGAAGGCTCCCGATCCAGGGTGATGTACGGCGCTATTCGGGAACAAAACCGGCCCGGAGGTGGCATGTTTCTCGGACGATGATTTTTGGGGCGAGTGGTGACGGGCGTTCAGGGTGGGCGAAGCGAAGCGGAGTCCACTGGGCTCGACAGGGGTGCCAGCCTTGACCGATGGTGAGATATCGGGGAGTGAACTGACAGGAGTGGCCCGGAATTTCTGAACCTACACAGTGCCGCACGTGATGCACCGACCCCTCCCAGCCAGCTGGGATTCCCGCTTGCGGGAATCCAGGTAAACCCGCGAAGCGGGTTTACCTACCGCCTCTGAATTCCGCTTGCGGAATTCTATTCCCGCGCTTGCGCGGGAATTTCGCCGAAGCGAAGCGGAGGCGTGTCCTGCCCGGCGG
>NZ_JBHVWW010000020.1:110774-119531 GCF_042882025.1 Kitasatospora sp. NPDC058243 | reverse complement strand
GCATCTCGGTGGTCGCCGCACAAGTCACCGACGGCGTGGGCGCGGACGAGCTGCGCAAGCTGGTGCTGGACGTGCGCGGCCGCCTCGGCTCGCGCCCGGCCGTGGTCGCCGCCTTCACCGTGGCCGGCGGCCGTCCGCTGACCGTGATCGCCACCAACGAGGACGCCCGCGGCCGCGGCATCAAGGCCGGCGAGCTGGTCCGGGTCGCCGCCAAGACCCTCGGCGGCGGCGGTGGCGGCAAGGACGACGTCGCCCAGGGCGGCGGCTCCAACCCGGCCGCGGTCGGCGAGGCCGTCGCCGCGGTGCGCGGCCTGGTCGCGGAGCGCGCCAGCTGATGGTCGAGGAGCCTCAGGTGGAGCGGCCCTTCCGGCGGGGGCGGCGGATCGCCGTCGACGTCGGTGACGCCCGGATCGGGGTCGCGTCCTGCGACCCCGACGGGGTGCTCGCCACGCCCGTGGAGACCGTTCCGGCCGGGGTGAAGTCGCAGGCCAGGATCGCCGCCATCGTCGAGGAGTACGACGCGGTGGAGGTGATCGTCGGGCTGCCCCGCTCGCTGAGCGGCAAGGAGGGCCCGGCGGCGGAGAAGGTCCGCGCGTACGCGACGCGGCTGGCCAACCGGCTGTACCCGGTGCCGGTCCGGCTGGTCGACGAGCGGATGTCGACCGTCACCGCCACCCACGGGCTGCGCGCCTCGGGCGTCAAGGCGAAGAAGGGCCGCTCGGTGGTCGACCAGGCCGCCGCGGTGGTGATCCTGCAGACCGCCCTTGAGTCCGAACGGGTGAGCGGGAACCCGCCCGGTGAGAGCGTCGAGGCGGTCGGCTGACCGGCCTGATCTAACGTCCCGTCGAGGGGTCCGTGCGGACGCGTCCGCACGGACCCCTTTCGAACGTTTCGGCACTGCCGAGGGGACGCGAGCCATGACCGACCAGGACTTCCACCCGGGGCTCACGCCCGGGCACCTGGGTGCGCCGGTGCTGGAACCGGAGGGCCGGCCCCCGGGCGCGCCCCGCATGCGCTCCGATGCGCCCGATCCGCACCGACGGCGTAACGGACTGGCCTGCGCGCTCACCGCGCTCGCCCTGGTCGCGGTGTTCGGCGGGGCGGGCCTCGCCGGGTACACCTGGCTCCAGGGACAGCGCAAACCCCCGGCCGCCGCCGACTACGACGGGCAGGGCACCGGCAGCGTCCAGGTCTCGGTGCCGGAGGGCGCGGGCCTGTCCCAGATCGCGTCCGCCCTGGTCCGCAACGGGGTGGTGGCCAGCTCGCTCGCCTTCACCCGGGCGGCCAAGGGCAGCGCCGCGGCCGCCGGGCGGATCCAGCCCGGCACCTACACCCTGAAGCAGCGGATGTCGGCCGCGGCCGCGCTGACCGTGCTGATCGACCCGGCCAACGCCAACGGCCTGACCATCCCCGAGGGCTGGCGCGGCTACCAGATCTACGTGGCCATCGACCACAAGCTGCGTCTGCCGGAGGGCACCACCCAGCGCACCGCCCAGGAGCAGGGCGCCGAACTGGGCCTGCCGGACTTCGCCAAGGGCAGCCCCGAGGGCTACCTCTTCCCCGCGACGTACAGCGTCACCGACGGAACCACCGCGATCGACCTGCTGAAACAGATGGTGGAGCGGGCCGGCAAGGAGTTCAGCCGGGACGACGCGAACGTCGTCGCGCAGAACCTCGGCCAGAGCCTGTACGGGCTGGTCACCGTGGCCAGCATGGTCCAGGGCGAGGCCGACAACAACGAGGACATGGGCAAGGTGGCGCGGGTCATCTACAACCGGCTGGCCAAGGGCATGCCGCTGCAGCTCGACTCCACGATCAACTACGCGCTCGGCCGGTCGACCCTGAACACCACCGTCACCGACACCCGGCTGGACTCCCCGTACAACACCTACCTGCACCCGGGGCTGCCGCCCACGCCGATCTCCAACCCGGGGCGGCAGGCGATCACGGCGGCGCTGGACCCGGCGCAGGGGGACTGGCTCTACTTCGTCACCGTGAAACCGGGGGACACCCGCTTCACCGACAGCTTCGACGTGCAGCAGCGCAACGTCGCCGAGTTCAACGCGAACCGGGCGTCGGCGAAGCCCGGCGCCTCGGCCTCGTCGTCGGCTTCGGCCGGTGCGTCGGCCCCCGACTCCGGGCCGGCGGCGCCGGAGCCCGAGCCGAGCGCGGGCTGGTGAGGTCGGACACTGACGGCACGTCCGCCCTGCCGGGGGCACGTGTGCGGTACGGTAACGTCTCCTCCCAGGCGCTGCGCTAGCACGCCGGTTCGAGAATCAGCCGGGACCGCGTCCCGGACGGCCGGTCCGATCCTCCGGCCGTCTTCGTCGGTTAAGGGGATCAATGACCGATCTGGGTCGGGGCTACGGCCCCCAGGGCTCTGAGCCGTGGCACCCCGGTGACCCCGGGTACGGCGGCCAGCAGCCGGTCCCCGGCCAGCAGGACGGCCAGTGGCAGCAGTATCCCCAGCAGGGCGAGCCGGTCCAGCAGTATCCCCAGCAGCAGGGCGAGCCGGTCCAGCAGCCGTACGGAGACGTGCAGCAGCAGGGGTATCCGCAGCAGCAGATGCAGCAGATGCCGCAGCAGGGGTACCCGCAGGGGTATCAGCAGCAGCAGGGGTTCCCGGGCGGGCAGCAGCAGTACCCGCAGCAGCAGGTGCCCCAGCAGCAGATGCCGCAGCAGGGCTACCCGCAGCAGCAGATGCCGCAGCAGGGGTACCCGCAGCAGCAACAGCAACAGCAGCAGCAGATGGCGCCGCAGGGGTACCAGCAGCAGCTGCCCCAGCAGGGGTACCAGCAGCAGGGGTTCCCGGACGGTCAGCAGCAACCGGGCATGGCGCAGCAGCAGGGGATGTCCCCGCAGCAGGCCCAGCAGGCCCAGCAACCCGGTGCGCAGCAGCAGCCGGGCATCCCGCAGCAGGGCGCGCAGCCCGGGCGGCGGCGTCGCGCGGCGCCGGAACCCGAGCCGGCCGCGCCCGTCAGCGGCCCCGGCCCGGACGGCATCGACTGGGAGGCCGAGGCCGCCGCGCTGGAGGCCGGCGCCGACCCGGTCGGCGGGCACGCGCCCGAGACCGACGAGTGGGACGGCCACCCGGACGGCTTCCAGGAGGACGGCCGTCACGAGGACGGCCGTCACGAGGACGGCCACCACGAGGACGGCCACCACGAGGACGCCGAGTACCGCGACGAGGACGGCCACGCCGAACAGGAGGGCTTCCTCGGCGAGGAGGACTCCTCCCGCGACGCGCAGAAGAAGCGCAAGGAGAAGGGCAAGAAGTCCGGCCGCCGCAACGGCGGGGCCTGCCTGCTGGTCGCGCTGGTGCTGGTCGGCGCCCTGGGCGGGGCCGGCTGGTGGGGCTACGGCTTCTACCAGGACCACTTCGGCCCGCCGCCGGACTTCACGGGCGAGGGCGGCAGCCCCGTCCAGGTCGAGGTCAAGTCGGGTGCGGTCGGCGGTCAGATCGGCCTGGCGCTGAAGAGCGCCGGCGTGGTCAAGAGCGTCGACGCCTTCAGCAAGGCCTGCGACGCCGAGCCGAAGTGCAAGAACGTCCAGCCGGGCTTCTACTCGCTGAAGAAGGAGCTGCCGGCTGCCACCGCGCTGAGCGAACTGCTCAACGGGGCCGGCGGTGCGGCGCTGGTCATCCCCGAGGGCAAGACCGCCGCCGACATCTACACCCTGATCGACGGGAAGCTGAAGCTGCCGCAGGGCACCACGGCGGGTGTCGCCAAGGCCCAGGTCGGTAGTCTCGGCCTGCCGGCGTACGCGAACGGCAACGTCGAGGGCTTCCTCTGGCCGACCCGGTACAACATCGCCGACGGCATGAAGCCCGAGGACCTGCTCAAGCAGATGGTGAAGAACGCCACCGACAAGTACGCGACCCTGGACGCCGACGCGTCCAAGGCCGGCCTCAAGAACGCGTACGAGGTGGTCATCGAGGCGAGCATCCTGCAGCGCGAGGGCAACAACGTCGAGGACTTCGGCAAGATGGCCCGGACCATCCAGAACCGGTTGGCGAGCGATGCCGTGCGCCACACGCTCGGCATGGACACCACGCTGCAGTACTCGCTGGGCCGCAAGGACCTGGACAAGAAGGACATCAACGACGGGTCCAACAAGTACAACACCTACATCAACCCGGGCCTGCCGCCGACGCCGATCTCCAACCCCGGCGACGACGCGCTCAAGGCGGTGCTCAACCCGGCGGACGGCAAGTGGCTGTACTTCATCGCGATGTCCCCGATCAAGACCCTGTTCGCCGAGACGGACAAGGAGCACGCGGCCAACGTCGAGGCGTACTGCCGGGCGGCGGGCCAGGGCTTCGACAAGGTCGGTCTCCACTGCACCACCAAGTAGCCGCCACCGCACCGCCGTTCACGGAGGAGCAGCGTTGACCAGCAAGTACCGGGCCGCCGTACTCGGCTCGCCGATCGCCCACTCGCTCTCGCCGGACCTGCACCGGGCCGCCTTCGCGGCGCTCGGGCTGGACGGCTGGCGCTACGACCGCTTCGAGGTCGACGAGGCCGGCCTGCCCGGCTTCCTGGCCGGGCTGGACGAGGCCGAGTGGGCCGGGCTGTCGCTGACCATGCCGCTGAAGCGGGCGATCATCCCGCTGCTGGACGAGGTCAGCGCGACGGCCCGCGCGGTGGACGCGGTGAACACCGTGGTGTTCACCGCCGACGGGCGGCGCACCGGGGACAACACCGACGTCCCCGGGCTGGTGAACGCGCTGCGCGAGCGCGGCATCACCGAGGTGCCGGCCGCGGCCGTGCTGGGTGCCGGGGCCACCGCCTCCTCGGCGCTGGCGGCGCTGGCCCAGGTCTGCACCGGCGAGGTGACCGTCTACGTGCGCAGTGCGGAGCGGGCCCGGGAGATGGCCGAGCTGGGCGAGCGGCTGGGCGTCGCCGTGCGCACCGCCGACTGGGAGCTCGGCGCGCAGGCGCTGGCTCGGCCGCTGACCGTCTCGACCACGCCGGTCGGTGCGACCGACGCGTTCGCCGGGGCGCTGCCCGCCGCGCCGGGGGCGCTGTTCGACGTGCTGTACCACCCGTGGCCGACGGCGCTGGCGGCCGCCTGCGCCGCGCGCGGGGCGACCGTCCTGGGCGGGCTGGACCTGCTGGTGCACCAGGCGGTGCTGCAGAGCGAGGCCTTCACCGGGCGGGCGCCGGGGCCGCTGGCGGCGATGCGCGAGGCGGGCGAGAAGGCCCTCGCCGGGCGCTGAGCCCGCGCCGGTGGCCGGATCGCGCCGACCGCCGCCCGGCCGGCTGGCCGGAATCGTGCCGACCACCGTCCCGCCGACTGACCGACCACCGTCCGTCACGCGGACTGGGCCTCCGGGTGCCGCCGGGACGTGAAAGGATTCAGGGGAAAAGGCACGCCCGGGCGGGCCCCGGCAGGTGCCGTGGCCGGTCCGCTGATGAAGGAGCTCCGTTGGGTACGTTGCGCTGGCTGACGGCGGGGGAGTCGCACGGCCCCGCACTCGTCGCGACGCTGGAGGGCCTGCCCGCCGGTGTACCGGTCACCACCGCGGTGGTGGCCGACGCGCTGGCGCGCCGCCGGCTCGGTTACGGTCGCGGCGCACGGATGAAGTTCGAGCAGGACGAGGTGACGTTCCTCGGCGGCGTCCGGCACGGCGAGACCATGGGCAGCCCGGTGGCGGTCATGGTCGGCAACACCGAGTGGCCGAAGTGGGAGCAGGTCATGTCGGCCGACCCGGTCGACCCCGAGGTGCTGGCCGGTCTGGCCCGCAACGAGGCGCTCACCCGCCCCCGCCCCGGCCACGCCGACCTGGCCGGCATGCAGAAGTACTCGATCGACGAGGCCCGTCCGATCCTGGAGCGCGCCAGCGCCCGTGAGACGGCCGCCCGGGTCGCGCTCGGTGCCGTCGCCCGCGCGTACCTGAAGGCGACCTGCGGGATCGAGATCGTCAGCCACGTGGTCGAGCTGGCCGCCGCCAAGGCCCCGGCCGGTGTGCTGCCGCTGCCCTCGGACGAGGCGCGGCTGGACGCCGACCCGGTGCGCTGCCTGGACGCCGATGCCTCGAAGGCGATGGTCGCCGAGATCGACCAGGCCCACAAGGACGGCGACACCCTCGGCGGCGTGGTCGAGGTGCTCGCGTACGGCGTGCCGGTGGGTCTGGGCTCGCACGTGCACTGGGACCGCCGGCTGGACGCCCGGCTGGCCGCCGCGCTGATGGGCATCCAGGCGATCAAGGGCGTCGAGGTCGGCGACGGCTTCGAGCTGGCCCGGGTGCCCGGCTCGCAGGCGCACGACGAGATCGTCCCGACCCCCGAGGGCGTCAAGCGCACCTCCGGCCGCTCCGGCGGCACCGAGGGCGGCCTGACCACCGGCGAGGTGCTGCGGGTGCGTGCCGCCATGAAGCCGATCGCCACCGTGCCGCGGGCGCTGCAGACCCTGGACGTGCGCACCGGCGAGCCGGCCAAGGCGCACCACCAGCGCTCGGACGTCTGCGCCGTGCCGGCCGCCGGGATCGTCGCCGAGGCGATGGTCGCGCTGGTGCTGGCCGACGCGGTGAGCGAGAAGTTCGGCGGTGACCACGTCTCCGAGACCCGCCGCAACGTGCAGGGCTACCTCGACAACCTGATCATCCGATGACCGTTCCGGTCGTTGTGCTGGTCGGCCCGCCCGGCAGTGGCAAGTCCACCGTCGGGCGGGCCCTGGCCGAGCGCCTGGGCGTCGGCTTCCGGGACACCGACGTCGACATCGAGGCGTTGGCCGGCAAGCCCATCCCGGAGATCTTCATCGACGAGGGCGAGCCGCACTTCCGCGAGCTGGAGGTCCGGGCCGTGCGCACGGGCGCCACGGAGCACGACGGCGTCCTGGCACTCGGCGGCGGCGCGGTGATGGCCGAGGCCACCCGCGCCCTGCTGCGCGAGCTGCCGGTCGTCTTCCTGGAGGTCCCGCTGGCGGACGCGGTCAAGCGGGTCGGCCTGGACGCCCCGCGCCCGCTGCTGGCCATCAACCCGCGGGCCCGCTGGCGCGAGCTGATGGAGGCCCGCCGGCCCCTCTACCTGGAGGTGGCCACCGCCGTCGTCGACACCGCCGGCCGCACCCCCGAGCAGGTCGCGGACGCCGTACTGGAAGCACTGGAGCTGAAGACCCCCCATGACTGACCCCATCGTCAGGATTCACGTCGGCGGCAGCGCCGGCCACGACCCGTACGACGTGCTGATCGGGCACCAGCTGCTCGGCGAGCTGGCGCCGCTGATCGGCACCCGCGCCAGGCGGGTCGCGATCATCCACCCCGAGGCGCTGGCCGCCACCGCCGACGCCATCCGCGAGGACCTGCTCGGCGAGGGCTACGAGGCGATCGCGCTGCAGGTGCCCAACGCCGAGGACGCCAAGAGCGCCGAGGTCGCCGCGTACTGCTGGTCGGTGCTCGGGCAGACCGGCTTCACCCGCAGCGACGTCGTCGTCGGCCTCGGCGGCGGCGCCACCACCGACCTGGCAGGCTTCGTCGCCGCCACCTGGCTGCGCGGCGTCCGCTGGATCTCCATGCCCACCACGCTGCTCGGCATGGTCGACGCGGCCGTCGGCGGCAAGACCGGCATCAACATCGCCGAGGGCAAGAACATGGTCGGCGCCTTCCACCCGCCGGTGGGCGTGCTGGCCGACCTCGACACCCTGGCGACCGTGCCCAAGCACGACTACGTCTCCGGCCTCGCCGAGGTCATCAAGTGCGGCTTCATCGCCGACCCGGCCATCCTCGACCTGATCGAGGCCGACCCGGAGGGCGCCAAGACCCCGGACGGCCGGCACACCGTCGAGCTGATCCGCCGCGCCATCCAGGTCAAGGCCGACGTGGTCTCCGGGGACCTCAAGGAGTCCGGCCGGCGCGAGATCCTCAACTACGGCCACACCCTCGGCCACGCCATCGAGCGCAACGAGCGCTACAAGTGGCGGCACGGCGCCGCGATCTCCATCGGCATGGTCTTCGCCGCCGAACTCGGCCGCCTGGCAGGCCGGTTGGACGACGAGACGGCCGACCGGCACCGCACCGTGCTGGCCTCCGTCGGGCTGCCGCTGCGCTACCAGGCGGACGCCTGGCCGAAGCTGCTGGACGCCATGAAGATCGACAAGAAGTCGCGCGGCGACCTGATCCGCTTCATCGTCCTGGACGGCCTCGGCAAGACCTCCGTCCTGGAGGGCCCCGACCCGTCCCTGCTGGTCGCCGCCTACGCGGAGGTCTCGGCGTGACCAGGGTCATGGTGCTCAACGGCCCCAACCTCGGACGGCTCGGCAGCCGCGAGCCGGACGTCTACGGCGCCACCTCCTACGCCGGGCTGGTCGAGCGCTGCACCGCGCTCGGCAAGGAGTTCGGCTTCGAGGTCGAGGTGCACGAGACCAACTCCGAGCAGCAGATGGTGGAGTGGCTGCACGAGGCGGCCGACGGCAAGGTGCCCGTGGTGATCAACCCGGGCGCGTTCACGCACTACTCGTACGCGATGCGGGACGCCGCCTCGCAGCGCACCGCGCCGCTGATCGAGGTGCACATCTCCAACCCGTACGCCCGGGAGACCTTCCGGCACACCTCGGTGATCGCCGCGGTGGCCTCCGGCACCATCGCGGGATTCGGGCTCGGCTCGTACGAGCTGGCCCTGCGCGCCCTGGCCGAGCAACTCACCACGCGCTGACGCCTGGTCAGCGGTCCGGAGGGGGAGTGGTGGTGCCGCCAGGACGACGCGGGGGCCCCCCCCCAGAGAGGGGCGGGGGGGGGGCTCGGAGAAATGGACGGAGAGC
>NZ_JBHVWW010000020.1:65355-110764 GCF_042882025.1 Kitasatospora sp. NPDC058243 | reverse complement strand
GGGGGGATTGGGGCTGGGCTGGGAAGAGTGGACCCTGCGCTCCTTGGCGGAGAAACCAACAAATCGCGGACGCCGGGGAAGGGGCCCGGCGGCGGACTGTGCCCGCCGCCGGGCCGCCGTGTAGTCTCCCCGCTGAGAGGTGTCGGGAGGTGACCGTGACGCAGTACGCCGGGGGTGGGCACGTCCCGCCGCGTCCCGCCGCTCCGCCGGGGCCGCAGCCGTCGGGGGCCGCCGCGCCGCCGCCGGTGCCGCCCGTTCCGGCTCCCGTTCCCGCCGCTGCGCCGCCGGCTCCGGCCGCTCCGGTGCCGCTCGTTCCGGTGCCGCCTGCTCCCGTGCCGCCCGCTCCGGCTCCTGTCTCCGCGCCCGCTCCGGCCGCACCCGCGCCCGCGCCCAGTGCGCCGGTCCCCGTCGGGGCCACCGGGCACTTCGTGCTGCCCTCCGGCGCGCCCGTGCAACTCCCCGCCCACCCGCCGCAGCGGCACGCGCCCGCCAGTCCGATCGCCGTCCTGCTGATCGGCCCGGCCGGGGCGGGCAAGACCACCGTCGCCCGGTACTGGGCCGAGCGCCGGCCCAGCCCGACTGCGCACATCAGCCTGGACGACGTCCGCGAGTGGGTGCAGTCCGGCTTCGCCAACCCGCAGTCCGGCTGGAACAACGCCTCCGAGGCGCAGTACCGGCTGGCCCGCCGCACCTGCGGCTTCGCCTGCCGCAACTACCTCGCCAACGGCATCTCCTGCATCATCGACGACGCCGTCTTCCCGGACCGCCCGGCCATCGGCCTCGGCGGCTGGAAGCGGCACATCGGCCCCGGCATGATCCCGGTCGTGCTGCTGCCCAGCCTGGACTCCGTGCTGCACCGCAACGCCCGGCGCGGCGGCACCCGGCGGCTCGGTGACGAGGAGGTGGCGCGGATCCACGGCCGGATGGCCGGCTGGTACAACTCCGGGCTGCCGATCATCGACAACTCGTACCTGGACGTGGCCGGCACCGCCGCCGAGCTGGACCGCGTCATCCTGGCCCGGCTGATGGGCATGCCGGTCCGCTGACCTGCGACGATCCGGTGCTGTCGGCGCCGACTGCGATGATGTGCAGGTCCTGTCGAACCACCCCGGGGGAGCTGACGCCCGTGCCGGAAGGCCACATCATCCACCGCCTCGCCGCCGAGAACCGGAAGGCCTTCGGCGGCCGCCCGGTCGAGGTGTCCAGCCCGCAGGGCCGGTTCGCCGACGAGGCCAAGGCCATCGACGGGCAGCTGCTCACCGCGGCCGAAGCCGTCGGCAAGCACCTGTTCCTCGGCTTCGAGGAGGGCGGCTGGGTGCACGTCCACCTCGGCCTCTACGGCGGCTTCGCCTTCGGCACCGGGCCCGCGCCCGAGCCGGTCGGCCTGGTCCGGCTGCGGCTGGCCAACGACGACGGCTACGCCGACCTGCGCGGCCCCAACACCTGCGCGCTGGTCACCGGCGCGGAGAAGGCCGCCGTCGCCGCCCGGCTGGGCCCCGACCCGCTGCGCGCCGACGCCGACCCGCAGGCCGCCTGGCGCCGGATATCGGCCAGCCGGACGACCGTCGCCGCGCTGCTGATGGACCAGAAGGTGCTGGCCGGGGTGGGCAACGTCTACCGGGCCGAGGTGCTGTTCCGCCACGGGATCAACCCGCACCGCGCCGGCCGCGACCTCACCCGGGGCGAGTGGGACGCGATCTGGGCCGACCTGGTCGCCCTGATGCACGAGGGCGTCGGCGCGGGCCGGATCGACACCGTCCGCCCCGAGCACACCCCCGAGGCGATGGGCCGCCCGCCGCGCGTCGACGACCACGGCGGCGAGGTGTACGTCTACCGGCGGGCCGCGATGCCCTGCCTGGTCTGCGGCACCGACGTCCGGACGGAGCAGCACGCCGCGCGCAACCTCTTCTGGTGCCCCGCCTGCCAGGCGGCCTGACCAGGCACTGTCCAGTCGGTCAGCCGACGGCCGCGGTGGGCTCGTGGTGTTCGGCGGCGGCGCACGCGTCGAGGAGGGGGCGCATGGCCTCGTCCACGAGCCGGTAGCGCACGACCCGCCCGTCCTTGTCCCCGGTGACCACGCCCGCGGTGCGGAGCAGCCGCAGGGCCTGGGACACGGCGGGGTCGCGCATGCCGGTGGCGACGGCGAGGTCGGAGACGGCGAGCGGGCCGGCCCGGTGGAGGGCGAGCAGGAGGGCGAGCCGCCCGGGGTCGGCGAGCAGGGAGAACCGCTCGGCCCAGGTGCGGACGTGCGCGGGGTCGCCGATCGCGGCGATGGCCTCGCAGACCCGGTGTCCGTCGATGGTGCGGTGGCCCGCGCGGTCGGCCGGTACGAGATGCATGCGCACATTGTTGCAGGAGGGGGCCTGTGATCCTGGACACCTGCGCAGGTGCGCAGCCTTGCAAGGGTGGGTCCTGACCCCTACGGTGTTCCCCGCCGTGGTGCTCGGGAAGACCGGTGACGGATCCTCAGGGGTCCCAGTCCGGAGCGGCCCTCGCCACTGTGATCGGGCCATCGTGATCGTCGACGATGGAGAGACGTCCGTACCCACGACGCCACTGGGAGCCTCGCGCACCTGGGAAGGCGGGTACGGGACCCCCGTAAGCCAGGAGACCGGCCACGGCATCTCACGAAGTGTTTCCACGAGGTGCTGGAGCGTGACCCGAATGACCCTGCCCGAAACCGCCGCCGCCGAGGCGCCGGCGACACCGTCCGTGCTGCCCACGTTCCGCTGGAAGCGCGAGGACACCGTTCGCACGGCCGGGCTGATGGGGGTGATCCTGGCCATGCACGTGGTGGCGTTCGGGACGCTCATCTTCCTGGTCGCGCCCCACAACTACGCGGTCGGCACCCAGGTCTTCGGCGTGGGCCTGGGGATCACCGCGTACACCCTCGGCATGCGGCACGCCTTCGACGCCGACCACATCGCGGTGATCGACAACACCACCCGCAAGCTGATGGCGGACGGCAAGCGGCCGGTCTCGGTCGGCTTCTGGTTCGCCCTCGGGCACTCCTCGATGGTGGTGCTGATGGCCGCCCTGGTGGCGGGCGGCGCGCAGCTGGCCAGCACGCTGATGGACGACGACTCGACCACCCACAAGTGGCTCGGGATGGTCGGCACGACGGCCTCCGGCGCGTTCCTCTACCTGATCGGCGCGCTCAACCTGGCCGCGCTGCTCGGCATCCTCAAGGTGTTCCGGGCGATGCGGGCCGGGTCGTACGACGAGGCGCAGCTGGAGGAGCACCTCAACTCGCGGGGCTTCATGGCCCGGGTGCTGAACCGGGCGACCCGCTCGATCACCCGGCCCGGGCAGATGTTCCCGGTGGGCATGGTGCTGGGGCTGGGCTTCGACACCGCGACCGAGGTCACCCTGATGGTGATGGCCGGGTCGGGCGCGGCGGCCGGGTTGCCCTGGTACGCGATCGTCTGCCTGCCGCTGCTGTTCGCGGCCGGGATGAGCCTGTTCGACACCCTGGACGGGACGTTCATGAACTTCGCGTACCAGTGGGCCTTCGCCAACCCGGTCCGGAAGGTCTACTACAACCTGACGATCACCGGGCTGTCGATCGCGGTGGCCTTCGTCATCGGCACCATCGAGCTGGTCGGCGTGCTGCACGAGAAGCTCGATCTGACCGACCCGGTCACCGGCTGGATCGCGGGCATCTCGCTGGACAACGTCGGCTACGCGATCGCCGGGCTGTTCGTGGTGGTCTGGGCCGCGGCGATCGCCTACTGGAAGCTGGCCCGGGTGGAGAAGCGCTGGGTGGCCGCCGAGTAGTGACGGCTGCGAGCGGCGACGGCTGCGAGCAGCGACGGCGCCTCCCCTGGGATCCCGGGGGAGGCGCCGTTTCGTCGCTGCGGGGCGGTACGGGTCGCTGCCGGTCGGCGTTCCGTCGGTGCGGGGTTCAGTTCGGGCGGGCGGGGTTCAGCGCTCTTCGCGGAAGTCGACGTGCCGGCGCGCGACCGGGTCGTACTTGCGCAGGACCATCCGGTCCGGGTCGTTGCGGCGGTTCTTGCGGGTCACGTACGTGTAGCCGGTGCCGGCGGTGGAGCGGAGCTTGATGACGGGGCGCAGTTCACTACGGGCCATGGGTGTCCTCCCGGGTTGGCGGGTTGGCGGGTTGGCGGGTTGGCGGGTTGGCGGGGTGTTCGGGGCTGGGGCGAAACCGTACACCGAAATGGAAGTCATTTTCATCTGGTGTAACGTGAGCTCCGTCCTGCCCATTCCCGGACGTCAGGGAGCACCCATGTCCGCCCACTGCCAACTCACCGGCCGCAAGCCCGGATTCGGCAACGCGATCTCGCACTCGCACCGCCGCACCCGCCGCCGCTTCGACCCCAACATCCAGCACAAGCGCTACTGGCTGCCCGGCGAGGGCCGGTACGTCCGGCTCACCCTCAGCGCCAAGGGCATCCGCACCATCGACACGATCGGCATCGAGGCCGCCGTCGCCCGCATCCGCGCCCGAGGGGGGAAGGTCTGATGGCCAAGCAGAGCAAGATCGCCAAGAACGAGCAGCGCCGCGCCGTCGTGGCCCGGTACGCCGAGCGCCGCGCCGAGCTCAAGCGGATCATCGCCCACCCCGGCACCGCCCCCGCCGAACGCGCCGCCGCCCAGGCCGAACTCGCCCGCCAGCCCCGCGACGCCAGCGCCACCCGGATCCGCAACCGCGACGCCGTCGACGGCCGCCCCCGCGGCTACCTGCGCGCCTTCGGCCTCTCCCGGGTCAACCTCCGCGTCCACGCCCACGCCGGCCACCTGCCCGGCGTCCGCAAGGCCAGCTGGTGAGCGGCGTGGACGGGATCAAGCTGCCCGTGGTGGTCGTCGCCGGCCTGCACGCCGCCGAACGCCGCGCCACCGTCCGGGAGTTGGCCGCGGCCGCGGTGGACGCGGTGGTCCTCCACCACGACCTGCGGGAGGCCTCGCAGGGCGTCGTCCACCGCGAACTGCGCGACGCGGGAGGCGGGTTCGACGCCGCCGACGTCCCGCTGGTGAACGACTGCCCCTGCTGCGCCCTGCGCGAGGACCTGCTGCCGCGACTGCTGCGGATCGCCGACGAAGGCCGGTACGGACTCGCGATCGTCGAACTGTGGGGCGGCAGCGACCCGCACCCGGCCGTCGAGGTGATCGCCGGGGGAGAGGCGGACGGCCGCCACCTGGAGGACGCCGTCGAACTCGCGGGCGTGGTCACGGCCGTCGACCCGGACCGGCTGATCGGCGAACTCTCCGTCTCCGACGACCTGGTGGACCACGGCGAGCACACCGCCCGCCAGGACCAGCGGACCCGCGCGGAGGCGCTCGCCCACCAGGTCGAGTACGCCACCACCCTCGCCGTCCCGCGCGCGACGGCGCACACGCCCGGGCTCGCGCTGCTCCGCCAGCTCCACCCCACCGCCCGGGTCGTCCGGCTCGGCACCGGCGCGCTCACCCGGGCCGCCCTCGGCGGCTTCGACGTCGCCGCCGCCCGCGACCGGGTCAACCCGGCGATCGCGCTGCTCCCGCAGGAGAGCGACGAGGCCGGCGTCACCACGCTGGTCTGGGAGCGCCGCCGCCCGCTGCACCCCGAGCGGCTGCACCGGGCGCTGGAACTGCTCGTCCCCGCCGCCCAGCGCAGCCGCGGCCGCTTCTGGCTGGCCAACCGGCCCGACCTGATGCTCGCCTGGGACGCCGCCGGGGCCAACCTCGCGGTCGAGGAGTGCGGGCCCTGGCTCACCTCCCTGCCCGACGCCGCCTGGGAGCTCTACCCGCCCGCCCGCCGGGCCGCCGCCGCCCTCGACTGGCACCCTCTGCACGGCGACCGGGTGCAGCAGCTCAGCTTCACCGCCGAGGGCCTGGACGTCGACGGTGTCACCGGGCTGCTCGACTCCTGTCTGCTCACCGACGCCGAACTCGCCGCCGGCGAACCCGGCTGGAAGGCCCTGCCGGACGCCTTCCGGGACCTGCTCGACCCCGTTCACTGAGGAGCCGTCACTGTGCGTAAGCGACCGAACCCGCCCAAGGACCGGCCGAACCCGCTGTTCGCGGCCGGCGTCGAGTACATCGACTACAAGGACACCGACCTGCTGCGGCGCTTCGTCTCCGACCGCGGCAAGATCCGGAGCCGCCGCGTCACCCGGCTCACCGTCCAGCAGCAGCGCGCCGTGGCCAGGGCCGTCAAGAACGCCCGCGAGATGGCCCTCCTCCCGTACGACGCCGGCACCACCCGGTAGCCATCGCCGCCGGCACCACCGCCACCACCGTCACCACCGCCACCACCGTCACCACCGTCACCACCGTCACCACCGTCACCACCCGACAAGGAGCCCCCGATGGCCGTCCCCAAGCGCAAGACGTCCCGCAGCAACACCCGGCACCGCCGGGCCCAGTGGAAGGGCAAGGCCCCGAAGCTCGTCCCGATCACCCTCAACGGCCGCGAACTGCTCGTCCCCCAGAACCTGGTCCCCGCCTATCGCCGAGGCCTGATCGATCCGGAGGGGGCGTAGCGACCACAAAGAGGGCGTGCGGGGGCGGGAGCGCGCCCTGTCGGGGGTGCTCGGCGGGCGGATCGGGGTGGGGGTTCGTAGGCTCGACGCATGTCTGATGCGTACGCGGGTCGGCGGGAGCGGGTGAGGGAGCACTGCAGTGCGGCCGGGGCCGATGCGGCGCTGATCACCCGGGCGGCGAACGTGCGGTATCTGACGGGCTGCGCGCCCTGCGGGGCGACGCTGCTGCTGACCCGGGAGCGGGTGCTGCTGGCAGTGCCGGACGATCTGCCGCCGGACGACACCGGGGAGCACCTGATCGCGCCGGACGTCACCCAGGTGCCGGTGGCGGCCGCGGCGGACACCGCCCTGGCGGCGGCCGCCGCCGCCGCGCGACTGGGCGTGGCGGACCTCGCGGTGGAGGAGCACGACCTGACCGTCAGCCGCCACCGCGCGGTGGCGAGCCTGGCGGAGGGGGCCCGGCTGGCCGACCTGGCGCAGGTGGTCGAGCGGCTGCGGGTGGTCAAGGACGAGCACGAGATCGCCGACCTGCGGATCGCCGCCGAGATCGCCGACCAGGCGCTCGGCGAACTGCTGGAGTCGATCCTGGTCGGCCGCACCGAACGGCACCTGGCGATGGAGCTGGAACGCAGGATGATCGACCACGGCGCGGACCGGGCGGCCTACCCGGTGTCCGTCGGCACCGGCAGCCACTCCGGCCGGCCCGCCCACCAGCCGACCGACCGCCGGGTGGAGGAGGGCGACTTCCTCACCGTGGTGATGGGCGCCCAGTACCGGGGCTACGGCGTCTCCACCGCCCGGACCTTCGTGATCGGCGCCGCCCCCGCGCCCTGGCAGGTGGAGCTGCACCGGCTGGTGTTCCGGGCCCAGCGGGCCGGCCGGGAGGCGCTCGGACCGGGCGTGGAGCAGTACGTGCCCGACCGGGCCGCGCGGCAGATCCTGGAGGCGGCCGGCCACACCGAGACCTCCCCGCACCCGGTGGGGCACGGCATCGGGCTGGAGATCCGGGAGGCGCCGCGCCTCGGTCCGTCGGACATGGGTAAACTGGACAGCCGCGTGCCGGTCACCGTCGGCCCAGGGGTCCACCTCCCGGGCAAGGGCGGTGTCCGGATCGAGGACACGCTCGTGGTGCGCCCCCCAGAGGAGGGCGGGCCCGAGCTGCTCACCATCACCACCAAGGAGCTCCTCGCCCTGTGACCGCGGCCGCCCGTCGGCCGTCGGCGGCAGGACGCAAGCCTTGGTTCCTTGACAGCTATATCCAGGAGTAAGTGCGCCCGTGGCTTCCACGAACGATCTCAAGAACGGCATGGTCCTCAAGCTGGAGGGCGGCAAGCTCTGGTCCGTCGTCGAGTTCCAGCACGTCAAGCCCGGGAAGGGCCCGGCCTTCGTGCGCACGAAGCTCAAGGAGGTCCTGACCGGCAAGGTCGTCGACAAGACCTTCAACGCCGGCACCAAGGTCGAGACCGCCAACGTCGACAAGCGCGGCATGCAGTTCTCGTACAAGGACGGCGAGAACTTCGTGTTCATGGACACGGACACCTACGACCAGATCGTGGTCGAGCCGGCCGTCGTCGGCGACGCCTCCAAGTACCTGCTGGAGGGCTTCGAGGCCCTGGTCGCCATGTACGAGGGTGCCCCCCTGTACATCGAGCTCCCGGCCTCCGTCGAGCTGCTGATCTCCCACACCGAGCCGGGCGTCCAGGGCGACCGCTCCACCGGCGGCTCCAAGCCGGCCACGCTGGAGACCGGCGCCGAGATCGCCGTGCCGCTCTTCATCGTCACCGGCGAGAAGATCAAGGTCGACACCCGCGACGGCGGCTACCTCGGCCGGGTGAAGTAAGTCCGTGTCGGCCGCACGTAGCAAGGCCCGTACCCGGGCCTTCCAGATCCTCTTCGAGGCCGACCACCGCGGGGTCGACCCGCAGCGGGTCCTCGCGGACTGGGTGGCCCGCGCCCGCGAGCCGAAGCCCGACGAGGGCACCCCGCAGGTCGGCGAGTACACCATGGAGTTGATCGAGGGGTACGTCCAGCACGCTCGCCGGATCGACGACCTGATCTCGCAGTACGCGGTGGGCTGGACCCTCGACCGGATGCCGATCGTGGACCGCAACGTCCTGCGGCTCGGCGCCTACGAGCTGATCTGGGAGGACGGCGTCCCGGACGCGGTCGTCCTGGACGAGGCCGTGGAGATCGCCAAGGAGTTCTCCACGGACGACTCCCCGGCCTTCGTCAACGGTCTGCTCGCCCGCTTCCTGGAGCTGAAGCCGAGCATCCGCCGGTAGGTCGTGTGCCCTAGGCCCCGACCACCGGTGGCGGTGAAACCCGCAGAACGGCCGCCGGACCCGGATTCCGGGTCCGGCGGCCGTCGCGCGTTTCACCCGGGCGGCGTAAGGTGGTGCCCTACTCGTCAGTAACTTGGCGTTCGGAAACCGCAGTGAAGGGCAGGCCACCCCCCATGACCACCGCGACCCGCAGCGAGTTCGACCAGGGCATCGCCCTGACCCGGCACCCTGACGAGCCCGGCCGCTACGAGGCCGAACTCGGTGCCGGCTGGCAGATCGGCGGCGGGGTCAACGGCGGGCTGCTGCTCGCCGTCGCCGGACACGCGCTGTCGCTGGAGCACGGCGACCACCCCGACCCGGTGTCGATCAGTGGTTACTACCTGTCCGCCTCCACGCCCGGCCCGGCGACCGTCCGCACGGAGGTGCTGCGCACCGGCCGCGGGCTCTCCACCGGTACCGCCTCGCTCAGCCAGGACGGCGTGGAGCGGCTGCGGGTGGTCGCCAGCCACGGTGACCTCTCCACCGCCGACGGCGAGGTGCGCACCAGCGCCCTGCCGCCGCAGCTGCCGCCGCCGGATCAGTGCATCGGCGTCGAGCACGCGCCCCGGGAGCTGATCGCCCAGGCCGAACTGCTGGAGCGCTTCGACCTGCGGCTGGACCCGGCCACCATCGGCTGGGCGCTCGGGCAGCCGTCCGGCAACGGGCGGATCCAGGGCTGGTTCCGGCTCGCCGACGGCCGCGATCCCGACCCGCTGCTGCTCCTGCTGGTCGCCGACGCGCTGCCGCCGGTGACCTTCGACCTGGGCATGCCCGGCTGGGCCCCGACCGTCGAACTGACCGTCCACCTGCGGGCCAGGCCGGTCCCGGGCTGGCTGCGGGTCACCCACGCCACCCGCAACGTGGCCGGCGGGTACTTCGAGGAGGACGCCGAGGTCTGGGACGAGTCCGGCCGCCTGGTCGCGCAGTCCCGCCAGCTGGCCCGGGTGCCACGGAAGGCGTGAATCACATCGTCTTACCGTCGGTTACATTCCTGTGACACGCCGTACGTGTGCGGCGCGCGCGGATGGGGAGATAGACGGTCAGCGGCGAGCCGGCCGCTGACCGTCACCTGCCGACGCCAGGAGCCATTCGATGAGCCATAGTGGCCGCGCCCGCCGCAACTCCGACTGCACCGCCGGCGGCCCGCGACCCACGGTGCGGGCGCCGCACCAGCGGCGGCGGGTCGAGGGGGCCGAGCAGGCGTTCGTCATCGGGATCCTGACCAGCGCGGCCGACTTCGCCCGGGCCCGCGCCTGGGGGCTGTCGAACGCCGCCGACCACGAGCAGTACCTGGCCGAGACCGCCGAGCTGCTGGCCGACGCCCTGGAGCGCTTCGACACCGTGCGGGCCCGGATGTTCCACCCGCAGGACTTCGCGGAGTTCTGCGTGCTGCACGGGCTGGACCCGGCCGAGCCGCTCGCCCGCGACCGCTACCTGGTCAATCCGCCGTTGCAGACCCAGCTGTTGGCCTATCAGGGCGAGGAACTGGCCGGGGACTTCGTGCCGCGCCTGGTCCGGGCCCGGGAGAGCGGGCTGACGCTCTGCCACGCCGACCTGCTGCTGGACGGCGGCCTGTCCGGGGCCGCGGGCGAGGTCGACGAGGAGCACGCCCGCTGGGTGCGCGCCGCCCGTCAGCGCGGCGCCGAGGTGTTCCGCCGGATGCTGGTCGGCGCGGGCGCCGGGGTGTACGAGCTGCGGCTGCGGGTGGACGCGCCGGGCGGGCGGCTGACCGCGGCGGCCCGGGTGCTGCAGTGGGAGGACGGAGTGGTCCGGATCAACGACGAGGACCTGGAGCTGGTCTGCGCGGTGCTGTGCGCCGGATTGGCGCTGGAGCTGCCGGGGGTGGCGGTGCTGCACGGCTCGCAGGGCTCGGTGGCGGCGGGCGGCGCCCGCGGCGCAGCCGCTGACGAGCACTTCCTGCCGGCCTCCTGGGCCTGGTCGAGCGGCGGGCAGGACTGGGCGCCGGCTGCCGGGCCGGTGCGGTTGGACGGCGTGGCGGCGCAGCCCGGCTACAGCCTGGGGACGGTCTGCTGAGCCGGCCGTGGACGCGCGACGGCGCGGCCCCCGGGATGTGGGGTGCCGCGCCGTGACGTTTCTGCAAGGCCCGGGGCGTGGCCCGGACCGCGGACCGAGCCGACGGGAGCCGGTGCGGCGAGCGTCAGCTCGCCTCCTCCTCGCGCACCGCACGGCGCGCGTCGGGGTTCAGCACGCCCCAGGAGATCAGCTGCTCGGTGAGGATCGACGGCGACTGGTCGTAGATGACCGCCAGGGTGCGCAGGTCGTCCTGGCGGATCGACAGCACCTTGCCGTTGTAGTCGCCGCGCTGGCTCTGGATCGTCGCCGCGTAGCGCTGCAGCGGGCCGGCCTTCTCGGACGGGACCTGGGTCAGTCTCTCCAGGTCGAGCACCAGGCGCGGCGGCGGCTCGGCCGCGCCGCCGGGGGTGCCGCCGGGCAGCAGCTCCTGCACCGGGACGCCGTAGAACTCCGCCAGCTCGGCCAGCCGCTGCACGGTGACCGCACGGTCGCCGCGCTCGTACGAGCCGACGACGACTGCCTTCCAGCGCCCCTGGGACTTCTCCTCGACACCGTGCAGGGAGAGACCCTGCTGAGTGCGGATCGCTCGGAGCTTGCCCCCGAGTTGCTTCGCGTAGTCGCTGGACATTGATCTCCCCGGACGAGATTGCTTCGCGTTCAGTGGTGGGTCACGGACGATGGTCGACGCCGTTACCGGTGGGTTCGACGTCCGTCTCGTAACTCACTGTGAGGTTACGTAGAGTAAGGTAGCTGCGTCAAGCCGAATGGGGCAGTCGTGCGAATGGCCCGCATCCGCGGCGCGTCCGGGGCGTGAACCGGGCGAAGCGGAATGGTGCGTGTCCGGTTGCCTCCCGGCCCGCTGCTAGGATGGCTCGAAGCCCGCGCCCGGTCGGCGGGGGCAGTCCCAGACATCCTTTAAGGCCCGTCCAGTGAGGCGGGGAAGGAGGTCCGCTTCGGCATGACCACACACCAAGATTCGACGCCGCGACCGCCGCACCAGGTGCTGGACGGCACGGACATCGCCCGGGTCGTCACCCGGATAGCGCACGAGATCGTCGAGCGCGCCAAGGGCGCCGAGGACGTCGTGCTGCTCGGCATCCACACCAGGGGCGTCCACCTCGCCCGCCGCCTGCACGGCCGGCTGGCCCAGATCACCGGGCGCGAGATCCCGCTGGGTGCCCTGGACATCACCATGTACCGGGACGACCTGCGGCTCAAGCCCGCCCGCGCCCTGGAGCACACCGAGATCCCGTCCGGCGGCATCGACGGCAAGCTCGTCATCCTCGTCGACGACGTGCTCTTCTCCGGCCGCACCATCCGGGCCGCGCTCGACGCGCTGAACGACATCGGCCGCCCGCGCGCCGTCCAGCTCGCCGTCCTGGTCGACCGCGGCCACCGCGAGCTGCCGATCCGGGCCGACTACGTGGGCAAGAACCTCCCCACCTCGCTGCGCGAGGCCGTGCAGGTGCGCCTGTCCGACAGCGACGGCGTGGACGCCGTGCTGGTCGGCGACCGCGCCTACACCGATGCGTCGCGCTCCGCGCGCGATGAACAGGGTTCGCAGGCCCTGGCCTCCCAGCCGTCCGAACCGCACCTCCCGGAGTAGCCCGCGTGAAGCGCCACCTCGTCTCCGCCGCCGACCTCACCCGCGACGACGCGCTGCTGATCCTGGACACCGCCGAGGAGCTGGCCCAGCTCTCCGGACGGGCCGTCAAGAAGCTGCCCACGCTGCGCGGCCGCACCGTCGTCAACCTCTTCTTCGAGGACTCGACCCGCACCAAGACCTCCTTCGAGGTCGCCGAGAAGCGGCTCTCCGCCGACGTCATCAACTTCTCCGCCAAGGGCTCCTCGGTCTCCAAGGGCGAGAGCCTCAAGGACACCGCGCTCACCCTCCAGGCGATGGGCGCCGACGCGGTCGTCGTCCGGCACCACGCCTCGGGCGCGCCGGCCCGCCTCGCCCAGTCCGACTGGCTGCACGGCAGCGTGATCAACGCCGGTGACGGCACCCACGAGCACCCCACCCAGGCGCTGCTCGACGCCTTCACCATGCGCCGCCACCTCAACGCCGGGCTGGGCAACGACCTCGCCGGGCGCCGGGTGACCATCGTCGGCGACATCCTGCACAGCCGGGTCGCCCGGTCCAACGTGCACCTGCTGACCACCCTCGGTGCCCAGGTCACCTTCGTCGCCCCGCCGACGCTGCTGCCGATCGGCATTCAGAACTGGCCCTGCGAGGTCAGCTACGACCTGGACCGCGTGCTCCCCAAGACGGACGCGGTGATGATGCTGCGGGTGCAGCGCGAGCGGATGAACGCCGCGTTCTTCCCGACCGAGCGCGAGTACAGCCGCCGCTACGGCCTGAACGGCACCCGGATGTCCCAGCTGCCCGAGCACGCCATCGTGATGCACCCCGGCCCGATGGTGCGCGGCATGGAGATCACCGCCGAGGTCGCCGACTCGCCGCGCTGCACCGTGGTCGAGCAGGTCGCCAACGGCGTGTCGGTCCGGATGGCCGTCCTGTACCTGCTGCTCGGGGGAGCCACCCTCAACGACGCCCGCACCGACTCCGTGGAGACCGCTCAGTGACCACCTACCTGATCCGCAACGCCCAGATCCTCGGCGGTGCCCCGCAGGACCTCCACCTCGCCGACGGTGTGATCAAGGCGATCGGCACCGACCTGGCGGTCGAGGCGGACATCGAGATCGACGCCGGCGGCCTGATCGTGCTGCCCGGCCTCGTCGACCTGCACACCCACCTGCGCGAGCCCGGCCGCGAGGACGCCGAGACCGTGCTCACCGGCACCCGGGCCGCCGCGATGGGCGGCTTCACCGCCGTGCACGCGATGGCCAACACCACCCCGGTGGCCGACACCGCCGGCGTGGTCGAGCAGGTCTGGCGGCTCGGCCAGGAGGCCGGCTACTGCGACGTGCAGCCGGTCGGCGCCGTCACCGTCGGCCTGGAGGGCAACAAGCTCGCCGAGCTGGGCGCGATGCACGAGTCCGCCGCGAACGTGCGGGTCTTCTCCGACGACGGCAAGTGCGTGGACGACGCGGTGCTGATGCGCCGCGCCCTGGAGTACGTCAAGGCCTTCGACGGCGTCGTCGCCCAGCACGCCCAGGAGCCGCGGCTCACCGAGGGCGCCCAGATGAACGAGGGCCAGGTCTCCGGCGAGCTCGGGCTCGGCGGCTGGCCGGCCGTCGCCGAGGAGTCGATCATCGCGCGGGACGTGCTGCTCGCCGCGCACGTCGGCTCCCGGCTGCACGTCTGCCACGTCTCCACCGCCGGCTCGGTCGAGATCATCCGCTGGGCCAAGGCCAAGGGCTGGGACGTCACCGCCGAGGTCACCCCGCACCACCTGCTGCTCACCGACGAGCTGGTCCGCTCCTACGACCCGGTCTACAAGGTCAACCCGCCGCTGCGCACCGCCGAGGACGTCCAGGCGCTGCGCAAGGCGCTCGCGGACGGCACCATCGACGCCGTCGCCACCGACCACGCGCCGCACCCGGACGAGGACAAGGACTGCGAGTGGGCCGTCGCCGCGATGGGCATGGTCGGCCTGGAGACCGCGCTGTCGGTCGTGCAGCAGACCATGGTGGACACCGGCCTGCTGAACTGGGAGGGCGTCGCCGACCGCATGTCGCACCGCCCGGCCCGGATCGGCCGTCTCGCCGGACAGGGCCGTCCCGTCTCGGTCGGTGAGCCGGCCAACCTGGTGCTGTTCGATCCCGCGTACCGTGGTGCCGTGAACCCGGACAGCTTCGCCACCCGCAGCCGCAACACCCCCTACAAGGGCCTTGACCTGCCCGGACGGGTGCACGCCACCTTCCTGCGCGGGCGCGCCACCGTGCTGGCCGGCGAGCTGGCCGAGCAGGGCGGGGCGGCGTGACCGGCCCGGCCGCGCTCGCCCAGGAGCAGGCCAAGGTCACCAACTGGCCCGGGTACATCGGCTGGGCCGTCGGCCTGCTGATCGTCATCGGGCTCGTCTACTGGCTGATGCGGCAGGGCTGGAACTGGCGGCGCACCCTCCAGGCCGGCATCCCGCCGCTGCCCGCCGTGCCGGCCGGCGCCGGGCGGACCATCCTGGAGACCAGCGGGCGGTACCACGGCTCCACCACCGCCGGGAACTGGCTCGACCGGGTCGTCGCGCACGGCCTGGGCACCCGCAGCCGCGCCGACCTCACCCTCGGCCAGGACGGCCTGCTGGTGCGGCGCCCCGGTGACGTCGACCTCTGGATCCCGGCCGGGCACCTGACCGGTGCCCGCACGGACTCCGGGATCGCCGGCAAGGTCGTCCCGGCCGGGCTGCTCGTCGTCAGCTGGACGCACGAGGGCACCGAGCTGGACTCGGGCTTCCGGGCCGACCACCCCGACGAGCACGCCGCCTGGGTCGAGGCGATCGCCCAACTCGCAACACGTACGAAGACGAAGACGGAAGAGGCCGCTCAATGACCGCACCTGCCCCCACCACGCAGCGCCGACGGCGGGAGCGCACCCCCGCCGTGCTCGTCCTGGAGGACGGCCGGACCTTCCGCGGCGAGGCCTACGGCGCGACCGGCGAGACCTTCGGCGAGGCCGTCTTCAACACCGGCATGTCCGGCTACCAGGAGACCCTCACCGACCCGTCGTACCACCGCCAGGTGGTCGTGATGACCGCCCCGCAGATCGGCAACACCGGCTGGAACGACGAGGACGACGAGTCCAAGCGGATCTGGGTCGCCGGGTACGTCGTGCGCGACCCCGCCCGGGTGGCGTCCAACTGGCGCTCCACCCGCTCGCTGGACGAGGAGCTCGTCCGCCAGGGCGTCGTCGGCATCAGCGGCATCGACACCCGGGCGCTCACCCGCCACCTTCGCGAGCGCGGCGCGATGCGCTGCGGCATCTTCTCCGGCGAGGCGCTGACCGACCAGGCCGAACTGCTCGCCCGGGTGCAGCAGTCGCCCGAGATGAAGGGCGCCGACCTGTGCGCCGAGGTGGCGACCACCGAGGCGTACGTCGTGCCCGCGATCGGTGAGAAGAAGTTCACCGTCGCCGCGCTGGACCTCGGCATCAAGGGGATGACCCCGCAGCGGATGGCCGAGCGCGGCATCGAGGTGCACGTGCTGCCGGCCAACTCCACCCTGGAGGACCTCTACGCGGTCCAGCCGGACGGCGTCTTCTTCTCCAACGGCCCGGGCGACCCGGCCACCGCCGACCACCAGGTCGCCGTCGCGCAGGGCGTGCTGGAGCGCGGGACCCCGTTCTTCGGGATCTGCTTCGGCAACCAGATCCTCGGCCGCGCACTGGGCTTCGGCACCTACAAGCTCAAGTACGGCCACCGCGGCATCAACCAGCCGGTGCAGGACCGCACCACCGGCAAGGTCGAGGTGACCGCGCACAACCACGGCTTCGCCGTGAACGCACCGCTGGACCGGGTGAGCGACACCCCCTTCGGGCGGGTCGAGGTCTCCCACGTCTGCCTCAACGACGACGTGGTCGAGGGCCTCCAGGCGCTCGACGTCCCCGCCTTCAGCGTGCAGTACCACCCCGAAGCGGCGGCCGGCCCGCACGACGCGGCCTACCTCTTCGACCGGTTCGTCGAGCTCATGCGCGGCGACGACAAGCACAGCGCGAAGCTCATGGAGGGCCAGCGTGCCTAAGCGCACTGACATCAAGTCCGTCCTGGTGATCGGGTCCGGCCCGATCGTGATCGGCCAGGCCGCCGAGTTCGACTACTCGGGCACGCAGGCCTGCCGCGTCCTCAAGGCCGAGGGCCTGCGGGTCGTGCTGGTCAACTCCAACCCGGCCACGATCATGACCGACCCGGAGATCGCCGACGCCACCTACGTCGAGCCGATCACCCCGGAGTTCGTCGAGCGGATCATCGCCAAGGAGCGCCCCGACGCGCTGCTGCCGACCCTCGGCGGGCAGACCGCGCTCAACACCGCGATCTCCCTGCACTCGGCCGGCACGCTGGAGAAGTACGGCGTCGAGCTGATCGGCGCCGACGTGGTGGCGATCAACAAGGGCGAGGACCGCCAGCTGTTCAAGGGCGTCGTCGAGGCGGTCAACGCCAAGATCGGCCACGGCGAGTCCGCCCGCTCGGTCATCTGCCACTCGATGGACGACGTGCTGGCCGGCGTCGACACGCTCGGCGGCTACCCCGTCGTCGTGCGCCCCTCCTTCACCATGGGCGGCGCCGGCTCCGGCTTCGCCCACGACGAGGAGGACCTGCGCCGCATCGCCGGCCAGGGCCTGGCCCTCTCGCCGACCACCGAGGTGCTCCTGGAGGAGTCCATCCTCGGCTGGAAGGAGTACGAGCTGGAGCTGATGCGCGACAAGAACGACAACGTCGTGGTCGTCTGCTCCATCGAGAACTTCGACCCGATGGGCGTGCACACCGGTGACTCGATCACCGTCGCCCCGGCGATGACCCTCACCGACCGTGAGTACCAGATCCTGCGCGACATCGGCATCGCCGTGATCCGCGAGGTCGGCGTCGACACCGGCGGCTGCAACATCCAGTTCGCCGTCAACCCCGACAGCGGCCGGGTCATCGTCATCGAGATGAACCCGCGGGTGTCGCGCTCCTCCGCGCTGGCCTCGAAGGCGACCGGCTTCCCGATCGCCAAGATCGCCGCCAAGCTGGCCGTCGGCTACACGCTCGACGAGATCCCCAACGACATCACCGAGCAGACCCCGGCCTCCTTCGAGCCGGCCCTCGACTACGTCGTGGTGAAGGTCCCCCGGTTCGCGTTCGAGAAGTTCCCGAGCGCCGACGCCACGCTGACCACCACCATGAAGTCGGTCGGCGAGGCCATGGCCATGGGCCGCAACTTCCCCGAGGCGCTGCAGAAGGCGCTGCGCTCGCTGGAGAAGAAGGGCTCCCAGTTCTCCTGGACCGGCCCGGTCGGCGACAAGGCCGAGCTGCTGGTCAAGGCGGTCGTGCCGACCGACGGCCGGATCAACACCGTGATGCAGGCCATCCGGGCCGGTGCCACCCCGGAGGAGGTGTTCGAGGCCACCAAGATCGACCCGTGGTTCGTCGACCAGCTCTTCCTGCTCGACGAGATCGCCGCCGAGCTGACCGAGGCCGCGAAGCTCACCCCCGAGCTGCTGCGCCACGCCAAGCGGCACGGCTTCTCCGACCAGCAGATCGGCGAGATCCGCGGCCTGAAGCCGGACGTCGTCCGCGAGGTCCGGCACGCGCTCGGCATCCGCCCGGTGTTCAAGACCGTCGACACCTGCGCCGCCGAGTTCGCCGCCAAGACCCCGTACTTCTACTCGTCCTACGACGAGGAGAACGAGGTCGCCCCGCGCACCAAGCCGGCCGTGATCATCCTCGGCTCCGGCCCGAACCGCATCGGCCAGGGCATCGAGTTCGACTACTCCTGCGTGCACGCCTCCTTCGCGCTGGCCGACGCCGGGTACGAGACCGTGATGGTCAACTGCAACCCGGAGACCGTCTCCACCGACTACGACACCTCCGACCGGCTCTACTTCGAGCCGCTCACCCTGGAGGACGTGCTGGAGATCGTCCACGCCGAGCAGCAGGCCGGCCCGCTGGCCGGCGTGATCGTCCAGCTCGGCGGCCAGACCCCGCTCGGCCTGGCCCAGGCGCTCAAGGACAACGGCGTGCCGATCGTCGGCACCCAGCCCGAGGCGATCGACCTCGCCGAGGAGCGCGGCGCCTTCGGCCGCGTGCTGCGCGACGCCGGCCTGCCCGCCCCCAAGCACGGCACCGCCTTCTCCTTCGCCGAGGCCAAGGCCATCGCCGACGAGATCGGCTACCCGGTGCTCGCCCGCCCGTCGTACGTGCTCGGCGGCCGCGGCATGGAGATCGTCTACGACGAGGCCTCGCTCGCCTCCTACCTGGAGCGCCACGCCGGCCTGATCTCCGAGCACCCGGTGCTCATCGACCGCTTCCTCGACGACGCGGTGGAGATCGACGTCGACGCGCTGTACGACGGCACCGAGCTCTACCTCGGCGGCGTCATGGAGCACATCGAGGAGGCCGGCATCCACTCCGGCGACTCCGCCTGCGCGCTGCCCCCGATCACCCTCGGCGGCTACGACATCAAGCGCCTGCGCACCTCCACCGAGGCCATCGCGCGCGGCGTCGGCGTCCGCGGCCTGATCAACATCCAGTTCGCGCTGGCCGGGGACATCCTGTACGTGCTGGAGGCCAACCCGCGCGCCTCCCGCACCGTGCCGTTCACCTCCAAGGCGACCGCCGTGCCGCTGGCCAAGGCCGCCGCCCGGATCTCGCTCGGCGCCACCATCGCCGAACTGCGCGCCGAGGGCCTGCTCCCGGCCGAGGGCGACGGCGGCACGCTGCCGGCCGACGCGCCGATCGCGGTCAAGGAGGCCGTGATGCCGTGGAGCCGCTTCCGCGACATCCACGGCCGCGGCGTGGACACCGTGCTCGGCCCGGAGATGCGCTCGACCGGCGAGGTCATGGGCATCGACAAGGTCTTCGGCACGGCCTACGCCAAGGCCCAGGCCGGCGCCTACGGCGCGCTGCCGACCAAGGGCAAGGTCTTCGTCTCGGTCGCCAACCGCGACAAGCGCAACCTGGTCTTCCCGGCCCGCGCGCTGGTCGGCCTCGGCTTCGAGGTGCTCGCCACCGCCGGCACCGCCGAGGTGCTGCACCGCGGCGGCATCCCGTCCACGCTGGTGCGCAAGCACAGCGAGGGCGAGGGCCCCAACGGCGAGCGGACCATCGTCCAGCTGATCCACGACGGTGAGGTCGACCTCATCATCAACACGCCGTACGGCACCGGCGGGCGCCTCGACGGCTACGAGATCCGCACCGCCGCCGTGTCCCGCGGCGTGCCCTGCCTGACCACGGTCCAGGCGATGGGCGCGGCCGTCCAGGGCATGGACGCGCTGCTGCGCGACGAGGTCGGGGTGATGTCGCTCCAGGAGCACGCCGCGCTGATCAACGCCGGCCGCAAGTAGCACCACAGCAGTGGGGGGCACCGAGGCCAGCCGGGTGCCCCCCACTTCCATGCCCTGATCCGGGTGCTCACGCTCAGATCCGGGCCCTGATCCGGGAGTTGGGTTTTTGTACAAGCTGCTGTTCGACCTCGTCTTCAAGAAGATGGACCCCGAGAAGGCCCACCACCTCGCCTTCTTCTGGATCCGGCTCGCCTCCTCGGTGCCCGGCCTGCGCACGCTGGCGCGGCTGGTGCTCGCCCCGCGCGACCGGGCGCTGCACACCACCGCCCTCGGCCTCGACCTGCCGGGCCCGTTCGGCCTGGCGGCCGGCTTCGACAAGAACGGCGTCGGCATCGACGGCCTGGCGATGCTCGGCTTCGACTACGTCGAGATCGGCACCATCACCGGCGAGCCCCAGCCGGGCAACCCGACGCCCCGGCTGTTCCGCCTGGTCGAGGACCGCGCGCTGATCAACCGGATGGGCTTCAACAACCAGGGCTCGGCCCGGGTCGCCGCGCGCCTCGCCGCCCGCCCGCACACCAGCTCCACCCCGGTGATCGGCGTCAACATCGGCAAGACCAAGGTGGTCGAGGAGGCCGACGCCGTCGCCGACTACGTCAAGTCCACCGAGCGGCTGGCCAAGTACGCCGACTACCTGGTCGTCAACGTCAGTTCGCCGAACACCCCCGGGCTGCGCAACCTCCAGGCCGTGGACCACCTGCGCCCGCTGCTCGCCGCCGTCCGCGAGGCCGCCGACCGCACCACCGCGCACCACGTCCCGCTGCTGGTCAAGATCGCCCCCGACCTGGCCGACGAGGACGTCGACGCGGTCGCCGACCTCGCCCTGGAACTGGGCCTGGACGGCATCATCGCCACCAACACCACGATCGGCCGCGAAGGCCTGCGCACCGACGCCGCCCGGGTCGAGGAGATCGGCATGGGCGGCCTGTCCGGCGCCCCGCTCAAGGCCCGCGCCCTGGAGGTGCTCCAGCGCCTGCGCGCCCGGACCGGGGGCCGGCTGACGCTGGTCTCGGTCGGCGGCGTCGAGACCGCCGAGGACGTCTGGCAGCGGATCGTCCACGGCGCGGACCTCGTCCAGGGCTACAGCGCCTTCATCTACGAGGGTCCGTTCTGGTGCCGCCGGATCCACCGGGGCCTCTCCGCCCGGATCCGGGCCGCGGGCTACCGCGACCTGGCCGCCGCCGTCGGCAGTGCCGTCGACGGCGCCAAGGCCTCCTCCTGAACCTCCGTACGCCACGGCTCCGTACGACGCCCCGTGCGAGCCGTGTAGGACCCGCGCACGGCCTCCGTGCGGCCTCCCCACGACCTTCCGGAAGGACGACATGACCCTCGCCCCGTTCGGCGCCCGGCTGCGCCAGGCCCTCGACACCCGTGGCCAGCTCTGCGTCGGCATCGACCCGCACGCCTCCCTGCTCGCCGCCTGGGGGCTCGGCGACGACCTCGCCGGCCTGGAGACCTTCAGCCGCACCGTCGTCGAGGCGCTGGCCGACCGGGTGGCCGTGCTCAAGCCGCAGGCCGCCTTCTTCGAGCGCTTCGGCAGCAAGGGCGTCGCGGTGCTGGAGAAGTCCGTCGAGGAGGCCAGGGCGGCCGGCGCGCTGGTCCTGATGGACGCCAAGCGCGGCGACATCGGCTCCACCATGGCCGCCTACGCGGAGGCCTTCCTGTCGCCCGGCAGCCCGCTGTTCTCGGACGCCGTCACGGTCAGCCCGTACCTGGGCTTCGGCTCGCTGCGCCCGGCCCTCGACCTGGCCCGCGCGCAGGGCTGCGGGGTGTTCGCGCTGGCGCTCACCTCCAACCCGGAGGGCCACGAGGTGCAGCGGGCGGTCGGCGCGAACGGCGAGTCGGTCGCGGCCTCGGTGCTGCGGCAGCTGGCGGCGGAGAACGGCGACGCCGCCCCGCTGGGCTCCTTCGGCGCGGTCGTCGGCGCGACGCTCGCCGACGCGGGCGTGGAACTGGCCATCAACGGCCCGCTGCTGGCCCCCGGGATCGGCGCCCAGGGCGCGACGATGGCCGACCTGCCGCGGGTGTTCGGCGCCGCGGTGATCAACGTGGTGCCGAGCGTCAGCCGGGACGTGCTCAAGCACGGTCCGTCGGTGGCGGCCCTGCGCTCGGCGGCCGAGCGGTTCGTCGGCGAGTACGCGGACGCGGTGAAGTAGCAGACACGGTGAAGTAGCGGACGTGGTGAAGTAGCGGCGATCGCGGGCGCGAGCGCGTAGCGGGGCGATGACCCTGCGCAGTGTGCGCAGCCCGGCGAGGGTCCCCGGACCCCACCGAAGTTGACGTGAGCGCCGTCACATTGGCGGCGTCAAAGTTTCGCAATCGCGGTCATTTTGCCCTGGAAAGTCCTGGTCGGCCTTGGCTGACCAGGACTTTTCGTGTTCTTTTCCTGACGTGGCGCCGCAATCCGGGTAGTGTCCGGCGATAGGTCATCGGCGAGCCGCGAAACCCGTAGCTCCCGCAGGTCAAGGGCCCTGTGGTTCCCCTTGCGGACGGTGTCCTGGGATCCAAACCAGTCATAGCTCAATCCCTTCCTTCCACACCCTGAGGTGAACGGCGTGGCTCTTCCGCCCCTTACCCCTGAACAGCGCACCGCCGCGCTCGCCAAGGCCGCCGAGGCTCGCCGGGAGCGCGCCGAGGTCAAGAACCGGCTCAAGCACTCCGGCGCCTCCCTGCACGAGGTGATCAAGGCCGGAAAGGCCGAGAACGACGTCATCGGCAAGATGAAGGTCTCCGCACTGCTGGAGTCCCTTCCCGGCGTCGGCAAGGTCCGTGCCAAGCAGATCATGGAACGCCTCGGCATCAGCGAGAGCCGGCGCGTCCGCGGCCTCGGTACGAACCAGATCGCCTCCCTGGAGCGGGAGTTCGGCGGCGGTGCCGCCTGACCGTGCCCCGTGGTCCCGGGAGCGTCCGCGATCCGGGATAATCGGTGCATGAGTGAGCGTCCGCGGCTGACCGTGCTCTCCGGCCCTTCGGGGGTCGGCAAGAGCACGGTCGTCGCTCATATGAGGAAGCAGCACCCCGAGGTCTGGCTCTCGGTGTCGGCGACGACCCGGCACCCGAGGCCGGGCGAGCAGAACGGGGTCCAGTACCACTTCGTCGACAACGACGAGTTCGACAAGCTGATCGCCAACGGCGAGCTGCTGGAGTGGGCCGTCTTCGCCGGCAACCGCTACGGCACCCCGCGCTCGGCGGTGCTGGAGAAGCTGGAGCGCGGCGAGCCCGTCCTGCTGGAGATCGACCTCCAGGGCGCCCGCCAGGTGCGCGAGTCGATGCCCGAGGCGCAGCTGGTCTTCCTGGCCCCGCCGAGCTGGGACGAGCTGGTCCGACGGCTGACCGGTCGGGGCACGGAGTCGCAGGACGTGATCGCGAAGCGGCTGGAGGCGGCCAAGGTCGAGCTCGCGGCCGAGACCGAGTTCGACACGACCCTTGTCAACACCTCCGTCGAGCAGGTAGCGGCCGAACTGCTAGCCTTGCTCGGTGTAGCCTGACCTGTCTGTCTTTTCCACCCTTTCGGAAGGTTTTCGCGTGTCCTCTTCCATGACCGCGCCCGAGGGCATCATCAACCCGCCGATCGACGAGCTGCTTGAGGCCACCGACTCCAAGTACAGCCTCGTGATCTACGCCGCCAAGCGCGCGCGTCAGATCAACGCGTACTACTCCCAGCTCGGTGAGGGCCTGCTCGAGTACGTCGGCCCGCTGGTCGACACCCACGTGCACGAGAAGCCGCTGTCGATCGCGCTGCGCGAGATCAACGCGGGCATGCTGACCGCCGAGGCGATCGAAGCCGCCTGAGGCGGTGCTCCGAAGTTTCTTGTGGAAGGGCCCGGCGGAATCGTTTCCGCCGGGCCCTTCGGCATTCCCGGGGGCTGTGGGATCGACCACGGTGCGCGCGGCGGCTGAGGGGCCGTAGGGTGTGCACGTCCCAGGAGTGGAGGAGAGCGGGAGTATGAGCGCGACTTCGGACCGGAGCGGGCCGGCGGACGCGCCGCGCGTCGCCCTCGGCGTCAGCGGCGGCATCGCCGCCTACAAGGCGTGCGAGCTGCTCCGCCGGTTCACCGAGTCCGGCCACCAGGTCACCGTGGTGCCCACCGAGGCCGCGCTGCACTTCGTCGGCGAGGCCACCTGGGCCGCGCTCTCCGGCCGCCCGGCCGCCACCGAGACCTGGGAGCGCGTGCACGAGGTGCCGCACGTGCGGATCGGCCAGCAGGCCGACCTGGTCGTGGTCGCCCCCGCCACCGCCGACCTGATCGCCAAGGCCGCCCACGGCCTCGCCGACGACCTGCTCACCAACACCCTGCTCACCGCCCGCTGTCCGGTCGTCCTGGCGCCCGCCATGCACACCGAGATGTGGGAGCACCCCGCCACCCGGGACAACGTCGCCACGCTGCGCCGCCGCGGCGTGATCGTGCTGGAGCCGGCCGTCGGGCGGCTCACCGGCAAGGACACCGGCAAGGGGCGGCTGCCCGAGCCGTCCGCGATCTTCGACGCCTGCCGGGCCGTGCTGCGCCGGGGCGGGGCCGCCCCGACCGACCTGGCGGGCCGGCACGTGGTGGTCTCGGCCGGCGGCACCCGCGAGCCGCTGGACCCGGTGCGGTTCCTGGGCAACCGCTCCTCCGGCAAGCAGGGCTACGCGCTGGCCGTGACGGCCGCGGCCCGTGGGGCGCGCGTGACGTTGGTCTCGGCCAACGCGGAGCTCGCCGACCCGGCCGGGGTCGACGTGGTGCACGTCTCGACCGCGCTGGAGCTGCGCGAGGAGGCCCTGAAGGCGGCGGCGTCGGCCGACGCCGTGGTCATGGCCGCGGCCGTGGCGGACTTCCGGCCCGCCGAGTACGCCAGCGGCAAGATCAAGAAGGTCGAGGGCGTCGAGCCGGCGCCGGTCGCCCTCGTCCGCAACCCCGACGTCCTGGCCGAGCTGGCGGCGCACCGCGCCCGTTCGGGCCAACTCGTGGTGGGTTTCGCGGCGGAGACCGACGACGTGCTCGCCAACGGCCGCGCCAAGCTCGCCCGCAAGGGCTGCGACCTGCTGGTCGTCAACGAGGTGGGCAACGGCAAGGCCTTCGGGACGGACGTCAACGAGGCCGTGGTGCTGGGCTCGGACGGCAGTGAGACGGCCGTTCCGGTGGGTCCGAAGGAGGCGTTGGCGGACGTGGTCTGGGACCTGGTCGTCAAGCGGCTGGAAACGGTCGGCGACTGATCAAGCCCTGCTGGAGATCGGTCGAGATTTCCGGAAGCGGGTGACGTTCGGCGGAGGCATCCCGTTAGACTCCAGGAATCAAGTCTTTCCGGATGTCCCCGGTTCGCCGGGGGCCTTCAGTCAGCAGCCGCTGCAACCCCAGGGAGCGCTGTGTCTCGCCGCCTGTTCACCTCGGAGTCCGTCACCGAGGGACACCCCGACAAGATCGCTGACCAGATCAGCGACACCATCCTTGACGCTCTCCTGCGAGAGGACCCGACCTCCCGGGTCGCCGTGGAGACGCTCATCACCACCGGCCAGGTGCACGTGGCCGGCGAGGTGACCACCAAGGCGTACGCGCCGATCGCCCAGCTCGTCCGGGACAAGATCCTGGAGATCGGCTACGACAGCTCCAAGAAGGGCTTCGACGGCGCCTCCTGCGGCGTGTCGGTGTCCATCGGCGCGCAGTCGCCCGACATCGCTCAGGGCGTCGACACCGCGTACGAGGCTCGGGTCGAGGGCGACGAGGACGACCTGGACAAGCAGGGCGCCGGCGACCAGGGCCTGATGTTCGGCTACGCGTCCGACGAGACGCCCGAGCTGATGCCGCTGCCGATCACCATCGCGCACCGCCTCTCGCGCCGCCTGACCGAGGTCCGCAAGAACGGGACCATCCCGTACCTGCGCCCCGACGGCAAGACCCAGGTCACCATCGAGTACGACGGCGACAAGGCCGTCCGTCTCGACACCGTGGTGGTCTCCACCCAGCACGCCAGTGACATCGACCTGGAGTCGCTGCTCACCCCGGACATCCGCGAGTTCGTGGTCGAGCCCGAGCTGAAGGCGCTCGCCGACCAGGGCATCAAGCTGGTCACCGAGGGCTACCGCCTGCTGGTGAACCCGACCGGCCGCTTCGAGATCGGCGGCCCGATGGGCGACGCCGGCCTCACCGGCCGCAAGATCATCATCGACACCTACGGCGGCATGGCCCGCCACGGTGGCGGCGCCTTCTCCGGCAAGGACCCGTCCAAGGTCGACCGCTCGGCCGCGTACGCGATGCGCTGGGTGGCGAAGAACATCGTCGCCGCCGGCCTCGCCCGCCGCGCCGAGGTGCAGGTCGCGTACGCGATCGGCAAGGCCGAGCCCGTGGGCCTGTTCGTCGAGACCTTCGGCACCGAGACCGTGCCGGTGCTGTCCATCCAGAAGGCCGTCACCGACGTCTTCGACCTGCGCCCGGCCGCGATCATCCGCGACCTGGACCTGCTGCGCCCGATCTACTCCCAGACCGCGGCGTACGGCCACTTCGGCCGTGAGCTGCCCGACTTCACCTGGGAGCGCACCGACCGGGTGGAGCAGCTGAAGGCGGCCGTGAAGGACTGAACGGCCTGATCGTCCGGAAGCGGCGCCTACCCCCGGGCGGGGTGGGCGCCGCTTCTGTGCGTTCTGTCGGTGTGACCTGGTAGTACTGGGAGCGATGAGCAGCACAGGGGAGACGGAGAACACGGAGAACGGGGCCGAGCCGGAGCAGCTGGCGTTCATCCGGGAGACGGTCAAGCGGGCCAAGCCCCGGACGTGGCGCGGCGCCAAGCGGGCCGAGCACCTGCCGGTGGCCCGGGTCGTGGTGGACAAGGGCGTGCTCACCATCGACAAGTTCTTCGACTACGAGGTGCCGGCCGCGATGGCCGAGGAGGCCCGCCCGGGCGCCCGGGTGCGGGTGCGCTTCGGCGCGCGCGTGGTGAAGGGCCAGCGCGAGGGCGGGGAACTGCACGACGGGTTCATCGTCGCCCGGCTGGAGAAGAGCGACTTCCCCGGCCCGCTCGCCCCGCTCGCCCAGGTGCTCTCGCCCGAGCCCGTGCTCACCCCCCAGCTGCTCCGGCTCTGCCGGACCGTCGCCGACCGCTACGCCGGCACCCTCGCCGACGTCCTCCAACTGGCCGTCCCGCCCCGGCACGCCAAGGCCGAGGCCGAGCCCTCGCCGCCGGCGCTCCCGCGCCCCCCGGCCCCCGCCCCCGGGGGCTGGCAGCGCTACCCGGCCGGGCCCGACTTCCTCGCCGCGCTGGCCGACGGCGGCGCGCCGCGCGCCGTCTGGGCGGCGCTGCCCGGCCCCGGCTGGCCGTACGAGATCGCGCGCGCCGTCGCCGCCACGCTGGCGGGCGGGCGCGGCGCGCTCGTCGTGCTGCCCGAGGGGCGGTCGGTGGCCCGGGTCGACCAGGCGCTCACCGAACTGCTCGGCGCGGGCCGGCACGTGGCCCTGGAGGCCGACCTCGGCCCGCGCGAGCGCTACCGGCGCTGGCTGGCGGTGAGCCGCGGCTCGGTGCACGCCGTGATCGGCACCCGCGCCACCATGTTCGCGCCGGTGCGCGACCTCGGGCTGGTCGTCGTCTGGTCCGACGGCGACAACAGCCACAGCGACCCGCGCGCCCCGCACCCGCACGTGCGCGAGGTCGCGCTGCTGCGCGCCGCCGAAGAGGGCGCGGCCGTGCTGCTCGGCGGCCACGCCGTCACGGTGGAGGGCGCGCAGCTGGTCAGCACCGGGTGGGCCCGCCCGCTGACCGCCGACCGGGAGACCGTGCGCCGGATCGCGCCGCGGGTGCGGACCGTCACCGACCAGGACCAGCACCGCGACGGCGCCGCCCAGTCCGCCCGGCTGCCCTCGGTGGCCTGGGAGGCCGCCCGGGAGTCACTGGCCGCCGGGCACCCGGTGCTCATCCAGGTGCCCCGGCGCGGCTACGTGCCCCGGCTGTCCTGCGCGCGCTGCCGCACCCCCGCCCGGTGCCGGCGGTGCGAGGGCCCGCTGGAGGCGCCCGCGGCCGACGCCGCGCTGAACTGCGGCTGGTGCGGGGAGGCGGAGACGGACTGGCACTGCCCCGAGTGCGGCTCGTTCCGGCTGCGCGCCCAAGTGGTCGGCGCCCGGCGCACGGCGGAGGAACTGGGCAAGGCGTTCCCGCGGATCCCGGTGCGCACCTCCGGACGGGACGCGGTGCTGGCCACCGTCCCGGACGAGCCGTCGCTGGTGATCTCCACGCCCGGCGCGGAGCCGGTGGTGGACGGTGGCACCGGGTACGGGGCCGCGCTGCTGCTGGACGGCTGGGCGCTGCTCGGCCGGCCCGACCTGCGGGCCGGGGAGGAGACGCTGCGGCTCTGGCTGGCGGCCGCCGCGCTGGTCCGGTCCGCCGAGGAGGGCGGCTCGGTGGTCGTGGTCGCCGAGCCGTCGGCGCGGCCGGTGCAGGCCCTGGTCCGCTGGGACCCGCTGGGCCACGCCGGGCTGGAACGCGACGAGCGGGCGCAGCTGCACTTCCCGCCGGTGTCGCGGATGGCGTCGGTCAGCGGCAGCCCGGCGGCCGTGGCCGACCTGCTGGGGCTGATCCGGCTGCCCTCGGAGGCGGACGTGCTCGGGCCGGTACCGGCCCCGGCCCTGCGCGGGGAGGAACAAGAACGCGCGCTGCTGCGGGTGCCGCCCGGGCAGGGGGCGGCGCTGGCGGCCGCCCTCAAGGCGGCGCAGATCGCGCGGATCGCGCTGCGGACGCCGGAGGCGGTCCGGGTGCGGGTGGATCCGACCGACATCGGGTGAGGCCGGCGGGGGCGGGGTGAGTGGCCACCCCGCCCCGGATGGCGCTGGTCGGACGGCGGCGTCAGCCGCGCAGCGGGATGCCGGTGCGGTCGATCGGGGTGCGGTCGATCGGAGTGCGGTCGATCGGGGTGCGCTCGGGGGTGGTGCGGTCGACCGGGGGGCGGTCGAGGGGGCCGCGTTCCAGCGCGGTGCGGTCGAGGGCGTTGCGGTCGAGGCTGCTGCGGTCCAGGCCGCCCTGGCGGGCCGCCGGGACGGTCGCCGCCAGCCCGCCGGACGGCACGGCGGGCAGCTCCTCCGAGCGGTCCGGGCGGCCCTGGCCCGGGACGGCACCGCTGGCGGCGAGGAGTTCGCTGGTCGGGCGGCGCATCCCGTACCGGCGGTGCACGGCCTGCTTGGTGACCCCGAGGGCCGAGCCCACCGAGTCCCAGGAGAAGCCCAGCGCCCGGTCGAACTCGACCGCCGCCGCGACCAGGGTCTCCACGCTCTCCCTCAGCTCCTGCGCCAGGCGCACGGTCGGCGCGGGCGCCCGTCCGTACACCACGAAGCCGGCCGACGTGCTGGGCCGGCGCGGACGGTAGACGTTGCCCAACTGGGCGGTGAGCGTCCGCAGCGCGTCGACCTGCCGCCTCACCCGCTCGATGTCCCGCACCAGCAGGTGCAGGCTTGCCCGCGCCCGGGCGTCGTGGTTGATCTGCTCGGCCATGGCCTACGTGCCACCTTCCGTACGGTTCAGCTCGGCCGGGGCGCGGTGTCCCGTGCGCCCGGCCCCGGTCAATCTCACTTGACCAACGCCGAAGCGGGGGCCGGGGTAACGCCGCCGGGCAGACTCGGGATATGCCAGAAGCCGGTGCCGGGGTGGGGGAGGGGCGTTCGGGGCCGCGCGAAGGGTGGTGCGAGGGGCGGCGAGGGGCCGCGCGAGGGGCGGTGTGAGGGCATGGGCGGCGGGCTGGGTGCGTTGCATAGACTTGCCGGGAACCCGTAGTTGCCCGCAGCCCAGCACCCTCGACGGACAGGAGCCCGTACCCCGTGGCGATCCAGCCGATCCGGCTCTTCGGAGACCCCGTCCTGCGGGCCACCGCCCAGCCGGTGACCACGTTCGACAAGGAACTGCGCACCCTGGTCGGCGACCTCACCGAAACCATGCTCAACGCCCCCGGCGCCGGCCTCGCCGCGCCCCAACTCGGCGTCTCCCTACGGGTGTTCACCTACCACGTGGACGGTGTCACCGGGCACCTGATCAACCCGGACCTGTCGCTGACCGAGGAGGAGCAGGACGGCCCCGAGGGCTGCCTCTCGCTGCCCGGCCTGCGCTACGACACCAAGCGCGCCTACGGCGTGGTCGCCAAGGGCTTCACCATGTACGGCGATCCGGTCACCCTGGAGGGCACCCAGCTGCTCGCCCGTTGCATCCAGCACGAGACCGACCACCTCGACGGCATCATCTTCATCGACCGGCTCGACCGCGAGCAGCGCAAGGCCGCGCTGAAGGCGATCCGCGACACCGACTGGGGCGGCGCGCCCGCGCCGGTCGTCAAGGTCTCCCCGCACAGCACGTTCGGCGCCGCGCGCTGAACCCTCTGGCGCCGAACCCTCTGACGCTGAACCCTCTGATCTCCAACGTCTTCTTGCAGAAAGGCACTTGATGCGTCTCGTCTTCGCCGGCACCCCCGAGGTCGCCGTTCCCGCCCTGGACGCCCTGCTCGCCTCCGACCGGCACGAGGTCGTCGCGGTGGTCACCCGCCCCGACGCCCCCGCCGGGCGAGGGCGCAAGCTGGTCGCCAGCCCCGTCGCCCAGCGCGCCGAGGAGGCCGGGATCGAGGTCCTCAAGCCGGCGAAGCCCAGCGACCCGGAGTTCGTCGCCCGGCTCACCGAACTCGCCCCCGACTGCTGCCCGGTGGTCGCCTACGGCGCGCTGCTGCGCCCCGGCACGCTGGAGATCCCCAAGCACGGCTGGGTCAACCTGCACTTCTCGCTGCTGCCCGCCTGGCGCGGCGCGGCCCCCGTCCAGCACGCGGTGCTGGCCGGCGACGAGGTCACCGGCGCGGCCACCTTCCTGATCGAGCAGGGCCTGGACTCCGGCCCGGTCTACGGCGTGATCACCGAGGAGATCCGCCCGACCGACACCAGCGGCGAACTGCTCACCCGCCTCTCGGTGTCCGGCGCGCGACTGCTCACCGCCACCATGGACGGCATCGAGGACGGCTCCCTGCACGCCCTCCCGCAGCCGGCCGAGGGCGTCACGCTCGCCCCGAAGATCACCGTCGAGGACGCGCGCATCGAGTGGAGCCACCCCGCCCTGCGGATCGACCGCGTGGTGCGCGGCTGCGCCCCGGCGCCCGGCGCCTGGACGGAGTTCCGCGGCGAGCGGCTGAAGATCACCGGGCCGGTGAAGCTGCTGACCGACTCGTCCGCCCTGGCGCCCGGGGAGCTGGCCGTGGTCGGCAAGAACAGCGTGCGGGTCGGGACGGGCAGCCACGAGGTCGAACTCGGGGAGGTCCGCCCGCAGGGGAAGAAGGAGATGCGGGCGGCGGACTGGGCGCGCGGGGCGCGGCTGGAGTCCGGGGAGCGCTTCGGCTCCGAGGGCTGAGGCTCAGGTTTAGCGTTACTGTTCGTCTGATAACCACTGATAATCGTCTGATAGCCACCGATAGCCACCGCAGCACCTTGAGGCACCCTGTGACCACCCCCAGCGCCCAGCGCGCCCCCCGCCCGCACCGCCGCCCGAAGAAGGACCCGGCCCGGATCGTCGCGTTCCGCGCGCTGCGCGCCGTCGACGAGCGCGACGCGTACGCCAACCTGATCCTGCCGTCGCTGCTCCGCGAAGCCGAGCAGAAGGGCATGGACCGGCGCGACGCCGCCCTCGCCACCGAGCTCGTCTACGGCACCCTGCGCCTGCAGGGCACCTACGACGCGATCATTGCCGCCTGCATCGACCGGCCGCTCAGCAAGGTCGACCCGCCGGTCCTGGACGTGCTCTCGCTCGGCGCCCACCAGCTGCTCACCACCCGCATCCCCAGCCACGCGGCGGTCTCGGCCACCGTCGAGCTGGCCCGGGTGGTGCTCGGCGACGGCAAGGCCAAGTTCGTCAACGCCGTCCTGCGCCGGATCAGCGCCCACGACCTGGACGCCTGGATCGAGAAGGTCGCCCCGCCGTACGAGAAGGACGCCGAGGACCACCTCGCCGTCGTCCACTCGCACCCGCGCTGGGTCGTCTCCGCGCTCTGGGACTCGCTCGGCCGCTGGCAGCCCGACGCCTCCGGGCGCAGCGCCCTGGAGGACCTGCTGCGCGCCGACAACGAGCGGCCCGAGGTGACCCTCGTCGCCCGCCCCGGCCGGGTCGACGTCGGCGAACTCGCCGACGCGCTGCCCGAGGCCGAGCCCGGCCGCTGGTCCCCGTTCGCGCTGCGGCTCGCCGAAGGCGGCGACCCGGGCTCGCTGGAGGCCGTCCGGGACAACCGGGCGGGCGTCCAGGACGAAGGCAGCCAGCTGGTCGCCCTCGCCCTGGCCAACGCCCCGCTGGACGGCCCGGACCGGCTCTGGCTGGACGGCTGCGCCGGCCCCGGCGGCAAGGCCGCGCTGCTCGCGGCGCTGGCCGCCGAACGCGGCGCCGGGCTGGTCGCGAGCGAGAAGCAGCCGCACCGCGCGCGGCTGGTCGCCCGGGCGCTGGAGGGCAACCCCGGCCCGTACACGGTGATCACCGCGGACGGCACCCGCCCGGCCTGGCGCTCCGGCGGCTTCGACCGGGTGCTGGTCGACGTGCCGTGCTCCGGCCTGGGCGCCCTGCGCCGCCGCCCCGAGGCGCGCTGGCGCCGCCGCCCCGCCGACGTCGCGGCCTTCGGCCCGCTCCAGCGGGACCTGCTGCGCTCGGCGATCGACGCCACCCGGGTCGGCGGGGTGGTCGGGTACGCGACCTGCTCGCCGCACCTCGCGGAGACCCGGGCCGTGGTGGACGACGTGGTGCGGGCCGAGGGCGGCCGGGTCGAGTGGATCGACGCGCGCCCGCTGCTGCCCGGCGTCCCCGCGCTCGGGGACGGGCCGGACGTGCAGCTCTGGCCGCACCTGCACGGGACGGACGCGATGTACCTGGCGCTGCTGCGGCGGACGGCGTGATCCGCTGATCCGGTGATCCCGTGACCCGGTGGGGGGGGACTGGGGAGGGCGGTTGCGCTCAGCCGGGTGAGGGGGGCTGCGGCCGGGCGGGCGGGGGGCCGGGGAGGTCGGTGAGGAGGGCGTGGGCCTGGGCGCGGAGGCGGTCGACCGGGGGGTCCTCGCAGATCACCTCCAGGCCGAGCCCGCTCGCCTGCCCCCGGTGGTAGTACGACTGGTAGGCGAGGTAGGGGCGGTGGCCGTCGGTAGGGTCCAGCCCGACGGCGAGCGTCGCGAAGTGGGTGCGCTCGTTCTCGGTGCGCTCGAACTCCGTCCGGGAGAGCCGCCATTCGAACTCGTACGGCTCCGGATCGGACGGCAGGTCCAGCAGCGCCTGGGCGAGCCGGCGGACGTCCTCCGGCCCGGCGAACGGGAGCGACTCGGACCAGCGGGGCGCGGCGGCGAGCAGCTCCCACCCGCCGCCGTTGCGGCTGACGGACAGTGCCCACTCGCCGTCCTGGTCGTGCCAGTGGCAGCTGAGGATCGGATCCATGGTGGTCAACCTCCTTGTGAGGCTTGGCCGTTCGGCTCTCCCCATCGTGGCACACCGGACCGCCGAAGGGAGCCGGGCGGGGCGGCCGCCACACTCGTTGGAGCGGCCGGTAGTCGAGCACGGTGACGTCGTGCTCGGCGAGCAGCCCGCGGGCCTCGGGGGAGGTGAGGAACTCGTAGTCGGAGCGGCGGACGCGCCAGCCGTCGTCCGTACGACGGGACGCCGGCCCGGCCAGGCTCGGATGGACGGCCCACTCGGTCAGGCCCGGCCGCAGCGCGGCCAGCAGCCGCGCGTAGCGGGCGGGCTTGTCGTCCAGGGGGACGGCAAAGCTGTCCAGGAAGCCGTGGTCGACGACCGGCAGGCCGCGCTCGCGCATCCGGGCGAGCGCGGGTGGCAGCCAGATCCGCACCGCGAGGCCGTACTCGGCGCCCAGGGCGAGGGTGAGTTCGAGGATGTCCGTGCGGCCGCCGTCGGCCAGGCAGTGGAAGTCGAGGTGGGTGGGGGCGAGCCCGGCCGCCGCGACCGCGTCGATCTGGGCGCGGAACTCCCGCTCGACGTGGTCGAGTCGGGCTCGGGCGAGCAGGGCGGTGCGCCCGGCGGGCGTGGGCGCGTACAGCTCGCCGGTCTCGTCCAGCAGGGAGGGGACGTGGTCGCGGGCGGCCAGCGGGCCCCAGCGGCGGGCCGGCGACTCGCACACCAGGGTGAGGTGGACGCCGAAGGGGATCTCCGGGTGCCGCCGCAGGAGTCGGAGCGCGTGCGGGGCGGCGTGGCACGGGGGCATCAGGCTGCAGGAGGCGGCGATCCCGCGCAGGACGGAGTCGACCACGGCGAGGTTGACGTCCTCGTCCAGGCCGAAGTCATCGCAGTTGAGCAGTAGGAGGCGGGCGTCGGGAGGGTGGCCGATCAGGGCGTTCGCCAGGGTTTCTGCGGTCATGGGGGCAGTGTTCACCGGCGGTGGGGGTGGGCGCGTGGGGATTTCGGGCCGGGGGTGGTCAGTCGGTGGCCGGGTCCGGCGCGGGGTGCCAGGGGCGGTCGGCGCGGGTCGGGCGGGCTGCGGCGGTGAGGCGCAGGGCGTACACCTCGCGGTCGGTGGCCGGGTGCGGGACGGGGCCGAGGTAGTCGTGGCCGGTCAGGTGGCACCAGGCGGGCAGGTCGAGGGGGGCGGCGGGGTCGGTGGTGTGGATGTGCACCACCGCGCCGGCCGGCAGGTCGGCGATCCGGGCGCGCAGGCGCAGCAGCAGTTGGACGCAGAGCAGGCCGGTGCCGTCGACGGCCAGGTCGGGGGCGGGCTCCTGGCCGGGCTGCTGCCCGGGGGTGTGGGTCATGGGGTTGCTGCCCTTCGCGGTGGTGCGGCGGTGCCGGGGTGCAGGGCTCAGCCTAGGCGCCGGGCCGGGGCGAGGCGCTGATGGCCCTCGCCCTGGACCCGGAGCGGCACCCGTTGCCGTCCGGGACGGTGCGGTACGCGGCGCCGTTCGGGATCTAGCAGTTTCGTAGTTCGGCAGTCCAGCAGTCCGTTGGTCCGTTAGTCGCGGGCTGTGGCCGCCCCCGGCCGCTGGTCGGGGGCGGTACCGCCGAGGCGGGTGAGCAGGACGGCGAGGCGGTCGAGGTCGTCGGGGCTCCACTGGTCGGCGGCGAAGAGCTCGGCCGCGACCTTCCGGGCCGTGTACAGCATCTCGGCGAGTCGTTCGCGGCCGGTCGGCGTCAGGGCCGCGTAGGCGACCCGGGCGTCGCGGGCCGCCGCCTCCCGGCTCACCAGGCCGATCCGCTCCAGCGGCGCCAGTCCGCGGGTGACGCCCGAGGCGGTGACGCCGAGGGCCTCGGCGAGGTCGACCCGGCGCATCCGGCCGCCGGGGGCGTGGCCGAGGTGGAGCAGCAGGGTGAAGTCGGACAGGCTCACGCCGTGCAGGCGGCTGAGGCCCGCGTCGAAGCGCTTGGCCACGGCGGCCTGGGCGCGGACCAGCCGCAGGGCGGTGTCCAGCGGGTCGGGCCGGGTGCCCGGGTGCGGGTCGGCCTGAGGGTTGGCCTGCGGGTCGGCCGGTGGGTTCGTGTGCGGGTTGGCGTGCGGGTCTGTCATTGCTACCTCCTTGACTACTCAAGCATACCGGTGCGGCGAGCCGTCAAGGAGGTAGCGGGAGGGGGGAGGGGGCTAGCCGGCGTTGGCGGCGCGGCGCTGCCGCTTGCCGAGCGGTGCCTGCGAGAGGTCCTCGGCCTGGGAGCGCAGGTTCTTGTAGCCGTAGCCGCGCTCGGCCAGCCAGGTTCGCGCCGCCTGCTCGGCCCGCTCGGCGGCCGCCAGGATGTCCTCCTCCGCCTCGCCCGAGTCGAGGAAGCGGAAGGTGAAGGCGGCCCGCGCGCCGAGGTCGTAGCTGAGGTGTCCCTCGCGGGTGAAGGCCGCGCGCAGCACGTCGTGTTCGGGCGCGCGGGCGAGGAGTTCGGCGTGCTGCTCGGCGCTCAGGCCGTCGAAGACGCCGCGCACCATGATGCGGAAGGTTCGAGTGGTCATCCCCCGACCATAGGCAAGGCGGGCGGTCGACCGCCAACCCGATTTCGTGCCGCTGGTCGGATCCCGGTGGCCGGGTCCCGCTGGTCGACCGCGGGTTCCGGGGCTGGACCTAGGCGCGCCGGGTGGGCAGGCGGGTGCAGACGGTGCCGGAGGCGAGGGGGGCCGGTTCGGCCTTGAGGGTGTCGAGGGTGAAGTCCGTGGTGAGGGCGCTGATGTCGGCGGTCTGCCGGATGAGGTAGTGGTTGGCGCCGGGGGCTTCGTAGCGGGCGAGGTCGGGGACGACCGGGCGGGCCCGCAGGGCGTATTCGAGGGACTGGTTGGCGTTGGCGGCGCTGTGGTCGCCGGTGCCGTGGACGATCAGGACGCGCCGGCCGGCGAGGTGGTCGACGGGGTCGCCGCTGGGCAGCCAGGGCGCGATGCCGGCGACGCCGACGACGCTCGGGTGCCCGGCGCACCAGAAGGCGGCGCGCCCGCCGAGGGAGTTGCCGATGAGGACGACGGGTACGTCGCCGTAGCGGCGGGCGAGTTCGTCGAGGGCCCAGCGGGTGTCGACGGCGGTGTCGGCGTCGGTGCCGTTCCAGCCGCTGTAGCGGTAGCGCAGCAGGTGGACGGCGAGGCCGTGCGGGCGGCCGCGGTCGGCGAGTTCGGCGGTGAGGCGGCGCAGGCCCAGTTCGGCGACCTTCAGCGGTCCGCGCCGGCTGCGCAGGAACCCGCCGGGCAGCAGCAGGGCGACGGCTTCGACCCGCCCCGTCCCGTCGTCGCCGAGTCGTGGGGTCAGTTGTGCGGTGCGCGGCCGCTGCGCCTGGAACACGCGAAATCCTTCCCTGGTGTCTACCTGCGGATTCTACGGTTCCGCGGTCGGGTCGCGGTGCGTGAGCAGGGGCCGCAGGGTCCAGCCGGTGGCGCGGGGGTGGGGCCCGCGTGGACTGGGCCTGGCGGGCCGACTCGCCTCCGGGTACGAGGCGTTGGGGCGGGGCGTCGGGGCGAGGTCAGGAGGGGCGGCCCGGCTGGTCTCCGCCGCCGGTGGAGCGGCTCCGGCCGGAGAGCAGGTCCTGCATGCTCGGGAGCTTCCGGCGCTGCGAGCCGGTCTGCGCGCCGCTCTGGGAGCCGGTTTGCGTGCCGGCCGGCGGGGCGATCGAGCGGCGGGGTTCGGTGGCCGGGCCGAGGCCGGCCTTGGCGGCCGCGTCGGCGAGGAAGTCGGAGGCCTGGCGGCGGGCGTTGTCGACCGTGCGGCGCAGGCTCTCGGCGTCGTTGCGCAGTTTGTCGGTCTGCCGGCGCAGCAGGTCGGTGCGCTGTTCGGCCTCGGTGAGCTGCTTGAGGCTGGCGGCCGCCCGGGCGGCGGCCTCCCGTTCGAGCTCCTCGCCGCGTTGCTGGGCGTCGGTGACGATCTGTTGCGCCCGGGCCTCGGCGTGGGCCCGCTGGTCGGCGAGGTCCTGGTCGAGCTGGCGGCGCCGCTGGGCGATGCTGGTCTCGAACTGCAGCGCGACCTGGGCGGCCTGGTCGCGGGTGTGCTGGAACAGCGCGTCCGCCTCCCGCCGGCGGGCGAGGACGTACGGGTCCTCCTCGGCGGCGGGGACGTCCCGGACGGTGGCGTGGTAGCCGGCCGGGGGCTGTTCGGCCTGCTCGGCGAGGTGGAGCAGGCGTTGGGCGACCTGGTCGGCGTGTGGCGGCCGCCGGTCGGGGTCCTTGGCGAGCAGTTCGAGGACGAGGGTGTCGACGTCGGCGGGCAGGCCGGGTCGCAGGGTGCCGGGGGCGGCGGGGTGGACCTCGCCGTGCTGGCGGATGAGTTCGTAGAGGGTGCCGCGGAACGGCGTGCGGCCGGTGAGGAGTTCGTACAGGAGGCAGCCGAAGGCGTAGAGGTCGGAGCGGGCGTCGAGGCCGCGGCTGTCGAAGCGTTCGGGGGCCATGTAGGCGGGGGTGCCGACGATGACGTTGGTGCTGGTGATGCCGTCGTCGGCGGTGCCGACCCGGGCGATGCCGAAGTCGACGACCTTGACTTCGCCGGAGGACTGGATCATCACGTTGGCCGGTTTGACGTCCCGGTGGACGACGCCGGCCCGGTGGGCGGTGGCGAGGGCCTGGGAGATCTGGACGGCCCAGGTGAGGGCCTGGCGCAGGGGCAGCGGCCCGTCGCCGAGGTGGCGGCTGAGGGGGGCGCCGTCGAGCAGTTCCATGACCAGGAAGTAGAACGGCCGGCCGGCCTCGTCGTGTTGGCCGAAGTCGTGCACGGTGACGATGGACGGGTGGTTGAGCGCGCCGGCGGTGGCCACCTCGCGGACGAACCGGGCCGCGTCCTTGGGGGTGTTGTTGCTGCCCGGGAGCATCACCTTGACGGCGACGAGCCGTTGGATCCGCGCGTCGCGGGCCTTCCAGACCGCGCCGAAGGCGCCCTCGCCGATCTGCTCGACCAGCTCGTACCGCCCGTCGAGTACGTCGCCCGGCTGCATCCCCGCCCCTTTCGTGCCCCGGTGCCGCGCCCCGGCCCCCGGGCCAACCTACCGTCCGTCGGTGGGGCCGGGAGTTTTCCGTTGTCTTTGTTCAGGATCCAGCGAGGCTCTGCGATCATCCGATGATCGTCGCTCATGCGGTGGGCGGCGCTTGACGGGGGAGTGACCGACATGGCCGAGGGGCCCGTGGACAGTGCCGCCGGGGCCGGGTGGGCCCGCAGGTCCGTCCGCCTCGCCAGGGGCGGGTTCGCGATGGACAGGGAGGCCTGGATGGTGGTCTCCGGCGGGGTGCTGGGGGCTATGTTCGCGAGCATGGGCCTGGCCGTGCTGATCGGGCCGTCCCAGGGGTACGGCGGCGAGAGCCTCGACTTCATGGGCATCGTCAGCATCCTCGGCCTGATGCCCTGCGGGGCCGGCCTGCTGTGGGCGCTGCTCCACCCCCGGCGCGGCTTCCCCGCGGTCGCCGTCGGGATCCTGTTCGGGCTCGCCGTGTTCGTCTCCTTCGCCGGGACCGGCCTCAACGACGCCTGGGAGGCGCCGCTGGACCGGCCGTCGTCGATCCGCGCCGTCGGCAGCTGGACCAGCGGGGACGTGGTGGTGCGGGTCCGGCCCGACCAGGTGGTGGCCTACCGCGGCGCCACCGGGCAGGTCGCGTGGCGGTGGACCCCGCCGGGCGAGGACTCCGTCTGCGCCATGAGCCGCGGGACGGGCCACGGCCTCGGACTGCTCGGCCACTCCCCGCACGACCGGCCGTGCGCGGCGGTGACGGCGCTCAACCTCGCCAACGGCACGGCCGCCTGGACCGCCGCGGCGGACGCGCCCGGCCGCGTCGGGGACACGGCGGCGCCCGATCTGCTCGCCGTCGCCGGGGACGAGGCCGTCCTCCAGGAGCGGACCGGCTGGCGCGCGGTGCACCTGGCCGACGGGCGCGCTTCCTGGCGCGGCGACGCGGACGCCGGCTGCGCGCCGTTGCAGGTGGCGGGCGGGGCGGCGGAGGTGGTGACGGTCGCGCAGTGCGGCGACGCCGCGCCGGTGCTGCGGTCGCTGGCCCCGGCGGACGGGCAGGAGCGGACCCGGGTCGCCCTGCCGGTCACGGGCGGGCTGAAGGACGTCGCGGTGGTCTCCACCGAGCCCCTCGCGGTCTGGGTCGACGCGCAGGGCGAGCGCGGGACGCACGCCGTCCTCAGCTTCGACGGGGCGGGGCGGCAGCGGGCGTCGATCCCGGTCGCGGGGGACGAGTACGACCTCGACGTCATGCTGGGCGGTGCCCACGCCTACGACGCGTTCGCCGCCCGTCCGCTGTTCGGCGGGGTGGTCGTCGGCGACCAGCTGATCGTCCCCGGCGAGAAGCCGGACGACGTCCGGATCAGCGGGGGGAAGAACCCCAGCCGCATCGCCACCGGGCGCCTGGTCGCCTACTCGCTCGCCGACGGCGGGAAGCGCTGGACGGCCGGGCTGGACGACCAGGTGACGGGGCTGCTGGTGGACGGCGCGTCGGTGTGGGCGCTGACCCGGGACAAGCTGACCCGGGTCGACGCCGCGACCGGGCGGAAGAGCAGTGAACTGGACGTCAACGACTCGAAGTCCGTCCACCCGGTGGACCTGTCGGTCTCCGGGCCCGGCCGGTTCACGGTGGTGGCGGAGGACGGCACGCGGGACGAGCCGCCGGCCCGGGGCATGGGCTGAGCCGGTCCGGGGTCTGAGCCGAGCCCTTCCGGAGCCCTTGGCCGCCCGCTGTTCGTCACGCTCGGTGACGGACTCGGCCCGGGGGTGCCGCCCCGAGCGGCTGTGTCAGGCTGGTGGGGGAGCACCGCCGAGATCGGGAGGCTCGTGATGGCCGAGATCAGGGTGAACGGGGTGTCGCTGCACTACGAGGCCCGTGGCGAGGGGCCCGGCGTCGTCCTGGTGCACGGCTCGTGGAGCGACGCCGACAGCTGGGCGCGCGTGATGCCGGGCCTGGCCGAGTCGACCACCGTCGTCGCCTACGACCGGCGGGGCCACAGCCGCAGTGAGGACCCGCTCACCCAGGGTTCGGTCTACGAGGACGCGGCCGACCTGGCCGGGCTGATCGAGGGGCTCGGACTCGCGCCGGCGTTCGTCTGCGGGAACTCGTACGGTTCGCTGATCACGCTGCGGCTCGCCGCCGCCCGGCCCGACCTGCTGCGGGGGATCGCCGTGCACGAGCCGCCCGGCGCCGGCATCCTGCTCGCCGACCCCGAGCTGCGGCCGGTCGCCACCGCGCTCGCCGACCGGATCACCGCCGTCCGGGAGCTGCTGGAGCAGGCAGAGTCGGCCGCGGCGGCGGAGCTGTTCGTGGAGACGGTCACCTTCGGGCCGGGGGCCTGGGCGCAGCTGCCCGCGCCGGTGCGCCACACGTACGTGCGCAACGCGCCGACCTACCTGGACGAGCTGCGGGACCCGGACGCCCTGGACCTCGACCTGACCGCGCTGGCCCGCTTCACGGAACCGGCCCTGCTCACGCAGAGTGACAACAGCCCGCCGATGTACGGCGAGGTGCTGGACATCATCGACCTCACCCTGGCGAAGGTGGAACGGCACCTGTACCCCGGTGCCGGCCACGCACCGCACCTGTCGCAGCCGGAGGAGTGGGTGCGGGTGGTGCTGCCGCGCGCCCTGGCGTGAGCCCCCGCTCCGGGGGTGCGCCCACTTCAGGGGCGCGCCCGGCCCGTTGCGCGCGGGGGCGCAGCGGGCCGAGTGCAACAGGTCGAGCGCAACGGGCCGGCCGTACGCGTCAGTTGGGCGAGGCGCCCCAGCCGTCGTCCGGGAGGGTGCGGTCCGGCTCGGGGCAGTCGGTGTGGTCGTAGCCCCACAGCAGGGCCTTGTTCAGCAGCCAGTCCTCGGGCGGCGGCGCGTCACCGCCCTCGCGGTCCGCGTGGCCGTCGCGGGCCTGGTGACCGTCGCGGTCGGTGAGGACGAACGCCACCCGGACCTCCTCGGCCACCGCCACCTCCAGGGTGCGCTGGTCGGGGACGTTCTCGTACGTCACGGTCTCCCAGCGGCAGCCGGCGGCGGTCAGCGCGGCGATCAGGGCCGACTCGGTGACGTGCGTGTCGAGCGTCAGCAACCCGCCGCCGGCCAGCGGGAGTTCGAGTTCGCCGTGCCACACGGGCAGGGACAGCGACTGGAGCCGGCGGCAGTGGCAGAACACCGTCTGCACGTCGCCCCAGCTGAAGCCGTGCGGCCAGCGGGACTCGCGGTGGATCCGCCCGCCGTCCCAGGGATCGCCGTAGTGGGCGGCGAGTTCGGGCAGCGAGGCGTTGTAGCGCAGCCCGTCCGGGCCGTCCAGGCCGCCGGTGGCCGCCAGCGCGGTGAGTCGCGCGAGGAAGTCCGTCACCCCAGGCACCCGCGCACCGCCTCGATCAGCCGGTTGGCGCGGGCGTCGCCGTGGCCGATCATCCGGTTGGCGACGTAGCCGAAGCCGACGCCGAACTCGTCGTCCCCGAAGGCGAACTGGCCGCCCGCGCCGTCGTTGCCGAAGCTGCGCTCGCCCAGCAGCGGGCGGAAGGCGGGGGAGTCGAGCAGCAGGCCGGAACCCCAGCGGGCGCCCATGTCGAAGCCCAGGAAGCCCGCGCCGGAGGAGACTTCGCCCACCGCGTCGGTGACGGTCTCGTGCGAGAGCAGGCGCGGGCCGCCGTCCAGGCCGGTGGCGGCCGCCGCGTACAGCCCCGCCAGCCCGGTGGCGGAGGCGACCGCGCCCGCGCCGGGCAGCTCGATCGCGTGCAGGGCCGGGTCGTTCCAGCCGTGCGGCACGTCCAGGCCGGGGAAGACCAGGGCGCCGTTCATCGTCACGATCCGGGTCAGCAAGTGCTCCGGGCCGGGCATCGGGCGGCGGCCCTCCGCCTCCACCAGCTGGGCCAGGCGCGGGAGTTCGCTCTCCGGCAGGCCGATCCAGACCGGCAGGCCGAGCGGCTCGGCGATCTCCTTGCGGAGGAACGCGCCAGGGGTTAGCCCGGTGATCCGGCGGATCACCTCGCCGACCGCGAAGCCCAGGACGTGGCCGTGGTACTCGTAGGCGGTGCCGGGCTCCCAGAGCGGCTCCTGCTCCTCGATCGCGCGGACGACGGGAGCCCAGGCGGCGATCTCCTCGAAGGAGAGCGCCGCGTCCAGGGCCGGGATGCCCGCGCGGTGGCCGAGGATCATGCGGGTGGTGATGTCCTGCTTGCCGTGGCGGGCGAACTCGGGCCAGTAGCGGGCGATCGGCGCGTCGAGGTCGAGGCGGCCCTGCTGGGCGAGCAGGTGGGTGCTGATGCTCACCGCGCCCTTGGCGCAGGAGAAGACCGGGACGACGGTGTCCTGCGTCCAGGCCCGGCCGGTGCGGTCGTCGGCCGTCCCACCCCACAATTCGACGACCTTGCGCCCGCCGGCGAACACCGTGACGGCGGCGCCGAGTTCGGGGAACTCGGCGAAGTTGCGGGCGAACACGTCCGCCACGGCGCCGAACCGTTCGTCGGCCCAGCCCTGGTACTGCTGCATGGTGTCCAGCCCCGTCCTCTGGTCCTCGTGGGGTCGCTGCCCCAAGATCGTCGACCGGACCACGGTACGGCGTCGGGCCGCTCGGCACGACCCGTTTCCCGACCATCGGTCGGGGCGGCCCTCGTCGGGCGGGGAGCCGTCGTCGGGCATGAGGGTGGACGACTGGGGAGAGGGCTCGGAGTGGATCGCGAAGCACTGGACGCGCTGACCGCGCTGTGGTCCCAGCGGTGGCCTCAAAGGGGGCTGGGCCCGGGGAACACCAGGGCGAGGCGCCGTGGCAGAGCCTCGTCGCCCGCCTGGTGAAGGTGGTGGTGGAGGCGAGGGCCTCGGCCGCTCGCGGGGCGGGTTCACCAGCAGGGTCCACCTGAGCGCGGACGGCCGGTGCCGCCCGCTGTCCCTGGTCGTCATGCCGGGGCAGCGGGCGGACTGCACGCAGTTCGAGCCGGTACTGGAGAAGATCCGTGTCCCGCGGACAGGGCCGGGCAGGCCCCGGAAGACGCCCGACAGCGTGGCCGCCGACAAGGCCTACAGCAACGGCCCGTGCCGCGCCTACCTGCGCAGGCGCGGCATCCGGCACACGATCCCGGAGAAGGCGGACGGTCAGGCCGCCCGCCTGCGCAAAGGCTCACGCGGAGGGTGCCCGGTGAGATTTCTCCATGGGGCCCCGCTCACCAGGTCACGGGCAGTGACCGCATCCCGTAGATGAACGACTCGGTACGGAACTCGCGCTCGCCGGCCAGCCGCAGCCCCGGCAGCCGGCGGAACAGCGTCTCCAGGGCGATCTGGAGTTCGGCGCGGGCCAGCGGCTGGCCCAGGCACTGGTGCACGCCGAAGCCGAACGCCAGCTGCCGCCGGGCGTCCCGGTACAGGTCCAGCTCGTCCGTCGCCCGATGGCCGGCGCCGCCGAACACCGCCTCGTCCCGGTTGGCGGTGGAGAGCATCGCCATCACGCCCTCCCCGGCCCGGACGGTGACGCCGCCCAGCTCCACGTCCTCCAGCGCCACCCGGGGCAGGCCGGTGTGCACGATGGTCAGCAGCCGCAACAGCTCCTCCACCGCGCCCGGCAGGGTGGCCGGGTCGGCCAGGCCGGGGATCTGCTCGGGGTGCTCCAGCAGCAGCGCGGTCGACAGCGCGATCATGTTCGCGGTCGTCTCGTGCCCGGCGACCAGCAGCAGCACGCTCATGGCGGCCGCGTCGTCCGGGGTCAGGTCGTCCCGCGCCGCGAGTCGGCTGAGGACGTCGTCCTGCGGCTGTGCGCGCTTGCGGGCCGTCAGGTCGCGCAGGTAGTGCAGGATTTCCTCCTGGGCCTCCCGGAGCTGCTCCACGGTGCTCTCCTGGCTGAGCATCGTGCGGCTCAGGTTCTGGAAGCGGTCGTGGTCCTCGTACGGCACGCCGAGCAGCAGGCAGATCACCAGCGAGGGCACCGGCAGCGCGAAGTCGGTGACCAGGTCGGCCGTGGTCCGGCCCGCGGTCATCCGGTCCAGTGCCTCGTCCACGATCAGCTGGATCTCCGGGCGCAGCGCCTCCACCCGCTTGACCAGGAATTCCCCGGTGAGCATGCGGCGCTGGCGGGCGTGCTCGGGGTCGTCGAGCCGCAGGAAGTCCGGATTGTCGGTGATCAGCTCGCGAGCGCCGGCGACCAGCAGCGGGAAGGACGGGTGGCGTATGTCGGCACTGAACCGGCGGTCGGACAGCACGGTGCGGACCTCGGCGAAGCCGGTGACCAGCCAGCAGAGGTCGCCGTCGGGCAGCTCGGCCCTGGTCACCGGCCCGGTGGCGGCGGCCTCGGGGTACGCGGGCGGCGGGCCGAAGGGGCAGCCGCCGGAGTGCCGGGCCGGCAGTGGGAGGACGGGGGTGGTGGGTGCGGTGGTCAAGGCGGGGGTCTCCTCACGTCGCGGGTGTTCTCGTGGGGTTCGGGGCCCGGGAAGGTTCCCGGCGGCCTGCGGGGCCGGCGGCGGGGGTCCGTCAGGCCCCGGTCCGCGCGGGCTCGTCCCCGGTGACGGTGATCGCCCGGCCCGGGCAGAGCTCGGAGGCGAGTCTGACGTCGTCGAACTGCTCGGGCAGCACGACGGTCTGACGGAGCATCACGAGACTGTCCCGGTCGTCCTGGTCGAAGACCGCGGGGGCGTTCATCACGCACATGCCGGAGCTGCAGCAACGGTCCCGGTCGACGCTCACCTGCATGTCGGGCACCTTTCTCCAGGGCGGCGCCGACTGCCAGGCGGCCGCCTCTCGTTGTCACGGTCAACCTAGCCATCGCTGGTCCGTTCACGGAGGGGTACGGTGGCCGGATCGAGAATGGCTGATTCGGCCCCTGTGTGTGAACCCCCATTGCGGCGCTATGCGTTTCAGCCCGCGGTACTTCGCCGGACGGGTCGGCGGACCCGGCCGCGCGGACGGCCTCACAGGCCCTTCGGCGGTGGCCAACTCCCGTACGGAGGCCACCGTGTCGGCCTCGGCGGCGCTCTTGTCCGGCCGCTAGCGCACCACCCGGGCGAACCGCAGGGCCAGCCCGGTGGGGTGGCGGGGGCTGCGCCGGAGGCCGTCGAAGGCGACCTCGACGGCCAGTTCCGGCCGGACCGGCACCGTCCGGGCGTCCCGCCCGGTCTCCCGGGCGAGCAACTCGCCGGTCTGCCAAACGAGCGTCCGGTCGGTCAGTCCCTTGAAGGTCTTGCCGAGCATCACCCACGGGCCGAGCCCCGGCTCGGCGGGCGCCCCGGTGGGCGGCGAGGACCCCGGACGGTGCCGAGGTGGTCACCACGCCCCACCACCAACAAGGACGACAAAAACGGGTGCATCTTCTCCCGCAC